>NZ_DAIQRQ010000004.1:0-64688 GCF_036786105.1 Ohtaekwangia sp. | reverse complement strand
GTCAGTTCTTGCCGGCGAGGCGATCGTGATATTTAGCAAATATACTCTTCACTACGTCTACCGGGTCGCCTGCGGGCTTTGTTGCAAAGCCGTTGCCGGTAGTTGTGGCCCATTGCCACTCCCAGTTTTTCAGTTTCTCTTCCAATGCCGGCAGGTTGGCTTTCTTATGGGTTGTTATGCTGCTTTCTATAGCAGTAAAGAACTGCTCCCAACGTGGCTTGTAAAAGCTTTTTAATAATCCGGCCCATTGGCGATTGGAGTATTCGTGAAGCTCGCTGTTCTTGTCGCCCCACAGCGTAACAAGATCGCGAGCGTTGAACTCATATATATTCTTCTCGTCATCGGTTTCGCCCCAGCTTCGTGCATCGTCAATCCATTTGCCTAACAGAAATTCTTTGCGTGTGGCCACAACCGAATCAAGGTCATCGATCAGCGTTAAAAATTCCTGGCTATAGGTATGAAGGGCCGCTTTGTCTTTTTTCTGATAAGCCTGTGCTATTCGCTGTTGCAATGGCGAAGCATAATTGGCAAGTACTTGCCGGGTAACATCCACCAGGTCGTATGTAAAACTTTCGTTGGTATGGAAGGAGTCTGCAACCTGCACCAGCAGTTGCCATGCTTTAACAAGTTCCTGCGGGTCGTAGTCAAGCCTGGTGAGTACACGATGACCAGTGACCGAGAATGTTGGTCGCGCTACAATGATTGACTCTGAGGCTCCTTCACCGAGTCCGCCACTATATACTGTATTCTTCAATATACCCCATGCTTCGATTACAGCAGCATTATTGGCCCCATAGCGTCTGCGTGCATAGCCCTTCAACCAGTCGTCTACGTTGACGGGTTCATTACGCCAGACATTCTCCAGCATCAATGCAAACAATGCGGGGTTTTGCTCGTTGCCTTCCGGAGTTAGTCCTATACCCATAAGCTTTCCGGCTTTAGGGTCGTGCAGAGCTGCTGCAGGGTCAGCGGCTACATTGCTCATTCTTCCAAACATACCTACATTGCCTCCAAAGTTTTGCAGCATATTCCATATCCACGGCTTGCCATAGTAGGCATCATTTGTCTTCCATACCGGGTGGCTCTCGCTATATAAATCAAGCACAATCATTTTGTCGTCAGGTATAGCCGCAAACAATGCCTGCATCTGTACCGGTTTCCAGAACTCATCATTATAGTGAAACATCCATCCTTGCATAACCCACACAGCCTTTGGATCAGTATTAGCCATTGAGCGATATACCTTTGCGCTGATATTGCTCAGGTATGTAGAGTCTGTTGTAGGAGGTACATTTTCATTGAATGTATCTGCAGAATAAAAATGATCGGTACCATACTCCTTTGTCTGTGCTTCCAGGAACATGGCACCGATCTTTTCAAACAGAGAATCTTCTGCATCGAGTATATATACATCGTTAAAGCCGGCTCCCCAGTTGGTCTTCTTGAGTTTCGCATTTGGAAACTTCTGAACGAATGTTGGCGGCACGTGCCCGGTAAATGCAGGAAGCACCGTAGTCATACCCAGCGATCGTTCACGGGCTACGATCTGCTTCTGCAAATCTTTGTGTGTATCCATCCAATGTTGAGGCAGTGGCCCGCCCCATCCATCTATATTTCCCATCCACAGCCATGAAAAGTAGGAAGGTCCGCTAAAGAATGCTTCGAGTTCTTTGTCTGTAAAACCAAGCTTGCGGTATACATCGCGCCATATTGCTTCTTCTCCGGTAAGCGCGAGCGGCATATTTATACCATTCAATGCCATCCAGTCTATCTCCTGTTGCCAGCGATCCCAGTTCCACCAGGCCATGGTATAGTTAAAAGTACAGTAGTTCAGATAGTAACGATACTTATAAGGCGTTACTTTGCGCACCTTGGTGGCCACAATCTGAAGCGGCTCCCCTAACTCTGCCTCCATATCGTTCCACGACATTTCCTGGTGACAATAGTTTTTCAGGTAGTAGTTTAACGCAGAAGCTACAGCCACCCCGTTGTTTCCACGCAACACGATTTTGCCGCTTGTACTTTCCAGTTCAAAAACATCAAAGCCATTCTCCTGGTCAATGTATTCAATTACAAATGCATTAGCCTTATCTTTTACCACACGCTTCAGCAATGCTGTAGCAGCATCATCCGGTTGTTTTTCTTTCTTTTCGGGAGCACATCCTGCCAGCAGTATAACAATGGCACCGAGGTACAGTATGGGTTTGAGCATCTTCATGAGGTGTAGGTTTTAATCTTTTCAAATACAGGCAAGTATACGTATACCATTACAACGATAACACGATTTATTTATAATCTCCAATAGGTTGCTGTAGAGAAAATGTAACGGCAATACTTCAGGCCCGTTTAAACACAGATTATCCATAATAGCAACCGGCTATGATTACGTGCCATATACCAGTGCCTCACACTCGTTTGTATTACTCTTATAAGCGGATTTGTTTATTAAAGCGTGTTTTTTGGAAGATGACGTGAACTGCATATTTGTGATTTGTGTTTTTTAACTTGTACTTGCATATATGAATCTTGCACCTTACATCGAGCATACCAACCTGAGTCCGACACTCACCATTGGTACTATAGATGCTTTGGTGGAAGAAGCAAAACAATTTGGCTTTCTTGGTGTCTGCGTTCCTCCTTTCTGGGTAAAGCGTGCCAGGCGCGAGATTGGCACTGCAAACATTATTCTGGTTACCGTTGCCGGATTTCCCCTCGGGTATAACATGACAGAGACTAAACTCGATGAGATCAAACGCGCTATCGACAATGGTGCAGACGAGATTGATGTAGTCTGGAATATATCTTCATTTAAAACACATCTTCCCTGGACGAAGATAGAAGTAGCCAAGTGCAGCAAGCTGGCACACGATCATCAAAAATTGCTCAAAGTAATTATTGAAACTGCGTATCTCTCCAATGAAGAGATTGTACAAGCCTGTAAGCTCTGTGCAGACGCAGGTGCCGACTTTGTAAAAACTTCTACCGGCTTTGCTGCCGGCGGTGCACGGGCAGAACACATCGCATTAATGAAAAACAGTTTACCACCTTCTGTAGGTATCAAAGCCTCAGGTGGTATAAAAACATTACAAGACGCAACCGGCATGATTGAAGCAGGTGCCACCCGTATAGGCACATCGTCAGCCGTTAGTATAATCCAAACCAACCAACTATTGAAAGTATAATGAGTCAGTTACTAGAAAAAATTTTCCCTGCGGAAAATGAAATTCCCGATGCTTACAAAATTTCAGAAACCATCGATCAGCGTGAATACCTGGTCAATGGAGAAATGAAGATCTGGAAAGGCAATCTTAACCCGGTGCTCAGCCCGGTATTTATCAAAGAAGGTAATTCGTATACCCAGAAAGTAATTGGCAGTACACCGCTGCTTACATCTACCGAAGCACTCGAAGCATTGGATGCCGCTGTAAAAGCATACGATCTGGGCCGCGGACTGTGGCCAACCATGAGCGTAACCGAACGCATTGAACACGTGGAAAATTTTCTGGCAGCCATGCGTGAGCAACGAACAGCCGTAGTAAAATTATTAATGTGGGAGATCGGTAAAACACTAAAAGATTCTGAGAAAGAATTTGACCGCACCTGCGATTATATAGTAGACACCATCAAGGCTTATAAAGATATTGATCGTAATTCCGCTAAGCTTATTGAAGAGCAGGGCTTCATGGCGCAGATCAGGCGCGTGCCGCTGGGAGTGTCGCTTTGCATGGGCCCCTATAATTACCCGTTGAACGAAACGTTCACCACCCTTATACCGGCCCTGATTATGGGTAACACGGTAGTATTCAAGCCGGCTAAATTTGGGGTGTTGCTTATCCGTCCGTTGATAGAAGCGTTCCGCGACAATTTCCCTCCAGGTGTTATCAACATTATTTATGGAAAAGGAAGAGAAACGGTAGGTGCTTTGATGGAGAGCGGCAAGATTGATGTGTTCGCATTTATAGGCACAAACAAAGGTGCTAATGATCTGAAGAAGCTGCATCCAAAACCACATCGGCTCAAAGCTATATTAGGATTGGATGCCAAGAACCCTGCTATTGTATTGCCGGATGCCGACATCGACAATGCTGTGAACGAATGTATCACCGGAAGTTTATCGTTCAACGGGCAGCGTTGTACAGCACTCAAAATACTTTTCGTGCACCGCTCTGTATTGGATGCATTCCTGGAGAAATTTAATGCTTCTATCAAAAAGCTGAAGCCGGGTATGCCGTGGGATACCACTACATCATTAACACCTCTGCCTGAACCTGGCAAGGTAGATTACCTGCGCGAGCTCGTGGAAGATGCGAAGAAACACGGAGCCAGCGTTGTTAACGAAAACGGTGGTGAGTATCTTAACTCATTCTTTTATCCGGCTGTAGTGTATCCGGTGAATGAAAAGATGAGACTATATTCTGAAGAACAATTTGGCCCGGTTATACCCATTGTACCCTTTGATGACGATGATGAAGCAATCGACTATGTGCTGGGTTCAAACTTCGGACAACAGGTGAGTATATTTGGAAGTGATTCCAAGCGTATTGCGCGATTGATCGATGCCTTTGTAAACCAAATGGGCCGTATTAACATCAATGCACAAAGTCAGCGCGGACCTGACACTTTCCCGTTCAACGGAAGAAAAGATTCAGCCGAAGGGACATTGTCTATTGCTGATGCCCTCCGCGTATTTTCCATCAGAACACTGGTGGCTACCAAGAGCACAGATACCAACAAACACATCATCAGCAATATTATCCGTAATCGCGAATCAGCTTTCTTAAGCACCGACTATATATTCTAGCTATATATTTTCCAGGCGATTACATTGCCATTTGATATTATAATGAGGTTGACACGGAAGTGTCGACCTCATTTTTATATAGTGATTATGAAATTCAGAACTGCAGGTATTGCAACCCGATGATCGTACCGAGCATCGAGAGCGCAATCAGCATGGTTATCATTTTACGTGTCATAAATTTCGTCATTAAAAAGCCACCGCCCATAAGGCAGTGGCTTAACTTTCTACCTTTAACCTTACTCCAAGACAAAAAGACCAACTTTATAAAGTCAAACCAATACAACGAATCGCCCGCAGCTATCGTTGACTATCGGAACAGATCGTTGAATTTTTCACCGATCTTTTTAAACTCTTCCCGCACGTTCTTCGCAGTGTTACGGGCACCTTTCCGGATGTCATCCCATGTATCTTCCGAAGAATTTTCAATTTTTGTCAGCTCCCGCTCTACGTTTTCGCGTTGCCGCTTCAATGCTTCGTTTGCTTCCTGCATACGCTCTTTACTTTTATCGGAAGCCCGATTGATTTTTGTATTTAGCGTATCCAGCTCACGATCTATATCATTACGAAGTTCAAGCAGCTCATTGCGGACATTATTCCGTTCTTCTTCAAATTTCTCCTTCGCAGTTTTGTCCGTAGACGCAGACGGAGGCTCACTTTTCGGGGCGTTACATGCTGTAATAGCGACAGTCGCTACCGCAATCAGCACGAATACGAAAAAAAGTCTGTCAAACTTTTTCATACGCATTTAACTAATATACATGATACATGCATATCGCCTTTCCGGACAGTGACCTACATTTCTTCGATTATCTTTCGTACTTCTTCTTTGCTTTTGCCAAGACGTTGTTGCAGGCGTCCGTACAATTCATCTTCTTTTCCGGAAGTAAAGGCAAGATCATCATCGGTAAGCTGACCATATTTTTGTTTAAGCTTACCCTTCACTTCATTCCATTTTCCTTTTAAATCGAGCGTTGTCATAACTGTATCGTTTAAGTTAGTTGGAAATAGTGCATAAAAACTCCGTGCCATACTATTCTGTTGCCGATGCCCAGAACCGCTATATATACTTTGTGTATCGCACTCCACAGGAGCCGGATGTTGCACGCTAATTATTACCTGGATGATAGATGCACTACAGGCACACCTTTATTAGCTGTAAATGCGAACACCCTAAACAATACAATTATGTTACGATGGACGTTGATCTTCTTAGTAATAGCAATTATTGCTGCTATTTTCGGTTTCGGTGGTATAGCTGCCAGTGCAGCATACATCGCTAAGGTAATTTTCTTTATCGCTATTGTAATCTTCCTGGTATCGCTCATTGCGGGATCATTCCGGAGAAATTAAAGACATGCCTTGGTAGTGCACCCTATGATTGGTAAAGGTATATACTTGACTTTGCCATCACATCTTTATTAAAGAGTCCGATGTAATCAAAATTGCATCGGATTTTTTTATACCCTATAATTCTACACTTTGCCTTGGGGCGTATTGCACTCGAGATTGCACTTATCACTCACACTCAGTGCTGTAGGTATTGAAAATAACCGATGGCATAATTATTTCTCAAAGCATTGCCAAAAAACTATTAATTGCTTATGAAAACAAATTGGAAACACATCTTGTTGGTTGCGGGGATATTGACAATAACATCTACCGTTACCTCCTTCGCCCAGGAGAGAAGAGCTGGTATCAAGGGCGGTTTAAACGTGAGTAACATGTACGTTGATGACGTAGATGATGAAAATGCCCGGTATGGTTTCAACGCCGGTCTCTTCGGTGAGATCATTTCCACAGAAGCTTTTGGATTGCAGGCTGAATTGTTGTATTCCACCAAAGGATCAAAGTTTACTACCTCGGGTATTATTGATCAGGAAACAAAATTCAATCTGAATTACCTTGATCTTCCGGTATTGGCCGTCTTCAAATTAGGCAAGTCGGTAGATTTACACCTTGGTGCTTATGGTTCTTATTTGCTGGGAGCAAACATTACTACAAGCGGCGATCTTGGTAACGGTACAAACAAACTTGACAAGGATAATTTCAAGTCATTCGACTACGGTCTTGTTGGCGGTATAGGCTTTAATTTCGGCCCTACACAGGTTGGCGCCCGCTATAATTATGGTCTTGCTAAAATTGCCGACAGCAGTACTGCCAGAAATCTGATCGGTGATTCCAAAAATTCATTTGCTCAATTATATATAGCTTTCAATCTTAATCATCAGCCAGAGTAAATAAGCTATATAATAATTGCCAAAGAAGGCCCGGCATAAACTCTATGTCGGGCTTCTTTATTTGATGCTCCATTCAATAATCTGTTCATTCTGCTTTGTCAACTTTGACCTAGGATAATCACTGGTGTACCTCTGGCCGTGACGATTCATTCCTGGTCAATTGATGTTCTCATGATTGTTTGTCGGTGCAAAAGTTGAGTTTATTGCTTTGCAAACCCGAGGCGCAGCTTGAGAACTGAGAACCCTTCGCGCGTCTGCATTTCGCTATGAAACTAAGCCGAATTAGCTGCGAGTTTGACCAACTGCATCGGGGTGTAAAGAATAATGTGAAAGGTTCTATGATAGGACAACGATTGAGAAAACAGCGCTGCGTATAAGTATCTCGGACAATATGAACGAGATAATCACAAACTGGCAAGCAAGTCAATCAATCTTTATTTACAACCAACTTAGGTCTCTTCTTCTTTCGTTCCATGCGTTCCATTCTTATCTCCCATCATAATACTCCAGGGCTTAAGAGAGTCAACATGGTCGGAAATTACTTTTAAAACCGCTACCCCTGGTATAGCCAGGAACATACCTGGTATACCACATAGCGCTCCACCTACCAATACGCCAATAATGGTTGTGAGGGCGTTGATTTTTACTTTCGACCCCACTATAAACGGCATCAGAAAATTATTATCAATAAGCTGTACAATAGCCAGTACAATGGCTACCCAAATTACATTTACAGGATCTGAAGAGGTGATTAAAGTAATAAGCATGCAAAACAAGTTGGCAACCAGCATACCCACATAGGGTACAAGATTCAGCAACGCCGATATCAAGGCCAGAAATATAGCATACTTGATACCCAGTATAATAAAACCGATCGAATTCAGAATAAACACAATGGTCATATCGATCAGTAAACCGGTAACATAATATTGTGCTACTGCCTGACAGCCGTGCAAAATTGAAATAATACGGTCTTCGCTTGCATCTTTTTCAAACAAGCCAATCAAAAATTTCCTGATAAGTTCTTTATAATAAAGCAAAAGAAAAGTATAGATCGGAATAAAAATCAGATACGACCCTATTTCCGTTAGGGATAGAAAAGTTTTCCCCACCAGTTGAGGGCCCGAAGTTGTAATCTCCTTGGCAGTATCTTGTATATATTCATTTTGCTTGCGAATACCAACATGAAAATTTCTGGAAATCCATTGTTTAATGTTCAATATCTGCTCCGCAATCTTTTTCTTGATCATGTCCGAATCATCAAGAAAATTCATGACCTGCGTTGTGAGAAAATAGAGTATACCGAATATCAGGACCAATGAAATAACGATCGATATAGCGATACTGGCACCCCGAGGCAATTTTTTGCGATCCAGAAAATTAACAACGGGCAGGAGCAATGCAGCCAGTAACATTGAAAAAAACAAGGGAAGAAGTATATCCTGTCCTATATATAACAATCCACCTAAAATGGAGAGACTAATCAGGTTCAAACTTAAACGCTTGTAAAAGGGGTCTGCATTGTTTTCAATAGTCATAGCGATAATTTTTTCTGTTTTTAACAGAACTGTAAAAGCTATGCCCCGAAAAGTTCATCTTATAACCACATGATTTTATTTTTAGCATACGCTCTTGTCACAGTTTGAGTAAATATTTCCACAGCGCTTTTTTCCAAAAGAAACCCGGGGTGCGGCATAGTTCTTTGATACTGTAATGGTATATCAACATGCGTATGAAAAGCTTTAGACACCTCGAATTTATCAATACGCTCATTGAGCTTAACAGCGATCGTATTGCCTGTTATGAGCATGCTATCAGCCTCTTAAATGCAAGGGATGGAGCGTTGAATGCAACACCGTTCTTCGAACAATTGATACATGAGTGCAAACACAACCTCCGGGACTTAATGGCTGAAGTAAAAAAATTAAATGGCTTTACTTCTCACCAAACTTCGCTGATGGGGAAAGCAATGCTGGTGTGGATGGACGTGCGTTCATTGCTATCGCACCACCCTGTGAATGCCATACTATCCTGCTGCGAGGCAATCGACAAATTCGTGATGCGTGGCTATGATCGCGCCCTGGCTTCTACAATAAAGATTTCAGATTCATTGCGGCAGCGTTTGCTCGACCATCGTATTGCCCTGGAATCGTCTGATGCTCTGCTCCATACTTACAAGGCTTTGCAGGAAACATATATGCTTACTCAACATCATTCGTCATGAAAACTATAACGATGTATCTGGTTATGGTTGCTATACTTGCGATGTCGGCATGCCAGCAACCCAAGGAATCGAAAGAGATCGCAGAACAAAAGAACAAGGAAAAGTTCGAGAACAAGGCCGATGAAAAGGATGCACAGTTTGTTGTGGAAACTACAAATACACTGCATACACTGATTGCCCTTGCCGATGTAGCGCTTGAAAAAAATTCACCGCGTGCAGTAGCTACAGCAAAAAATGTAAAACCGGAGTTTCAAAACCTGCTCGATGAGGTGGAAGCGTATGCATCTGCTCATGTGATCAGTATACCTTCTGAAGCTACTGAACGATCAACAGATCACGTGCGAAAGTTACTTGACGAAAAGCCAAGCACCTTCGATACAAAATGGTGCAACGAGATACGCGACACAAACCGCGATCTTATCCGCGAAATGGAATCGTATGGTTCCAATACAAATGATTTAAACATCAAAACCTGGCTAAACAGTGCATTGCCACACGTACGCAATGTGCAAGACAAGCTGGTTGATTTTGAAAACAGATTATCTAAAAATTAACATAAAAAATTATGGCACACGCTGCTCCCATACCTCAAATGAAAACCCTGAATGCATGCCTCGATAAAATGGTAGAGCAAGGGTATGTTGAAAACTTCAGAGCCGCTGAGGGCGGACTCCAATCATTCGATTCGGATAAAATTTATGGTGCTAAAGACATCAACATTGTAAACTTCTACCGCTTTGAGGGCATCAGCAATCCGGACGACAACTCGGTACTCTATGTAATTGAAACTTCCGATGGTAAGAAAGGAACACTGATCGATGCGTACGGTGCATATGCTGATCCGGAAGTAGCAAAGCTGATCGTTGAAGTGGAAGAGATACAGAAACAGAAAGATTTCTCTCCGGGCGGAAGGCCAAAGTAATTTAATCAGATATATACTGCGTGAAGCTGCTCGTTAAAATAGGAAACACCTTAAAGAAAGCAGGCACTGAGTTCATCCAGGACAATGGTTTAAAACTCAGCGCCTCGCTCTCTTATTACACTATATTCTCACTGGGACCTATATTGATTGTTATCATTTCATTGGCCGGTATTTTTTGGGGGAAGGAAGCTGTGCAAGGCAAAATCTATGGGCAGATCAATGGGCTGGTTGGTAATTCTGTAGCCTTGCAGGTACAAGAGATTATTCAAAACATAGAAAAGTCGCAACTGGGAACATCAGGCGCTATTATTGGTGTGATTGTACTGCTTCTGGGTGCTACCGGTGTGTTTACTGAAATGCAAGATTCCATCAACTATATATGGTCGATCAAGGCAAAGCCCAAGCGTGGCATTGTGCGGCTGATCACTAACCGGCTTATCTCCTTTTCGTTACTCATTGGCCTTGGCTTCTTACTGATGGTGTCGCTGGTGGTAAATGCATTGCTGGAATTGCTGCACGACAAACTTGAATATTACTTTAATGATATATCGGTATATCTTTTCCAGGGAATTAATTATGTAATGATTCTGGGTGTGATTACATGCCTGTTTACCATTATCTTCAAAGTATTGCCCGATGCTAATATCCACTGGAAAGATTCCTTTATCGGCGCTGCATTTACTTCTGTGTTGTTCCTCATCGGCAAATCGCTGATCAGTTTATACGTGGCATACTCCAATATAGGCGTAACGTATGGTGCAGCTGCTTCTATAGTCATTCTGTTATTGTGGGTATATTATACATCAATCATTCTTTTCTTTGGCGCTGAGTTCACTAAAATATATACCGTAAACTATGGATCGGGTATCAAGCCTGACAAGACCGCTGTATTTATCGTGAAACGAGAAGCAAAGGAGTTACCGGCAGACGAACGAATCGTTACACCTTTGCCGCACCCCGGATCATTCTGATACGCACATGGATCTTCGATCGCATTATCCATACTGGCTGCTTCGACATGGCATTGTTAAAATATACCCTTCTGTTACAGAATCACTTCGTGCCGATATAGCCATTATTGGTTCAGGCATTACAGGTGCGTTGGTGGCGCACAGGCTTTGCAAAGAAGGGTTTGATGTGGTAATGGTAGATAAGCGTCACGTAGGGCAGGGAAGCACAGCCGCATCCACGTGTTTGTTACAATATGAAATAGACACGCCGCTGCACAAACTCATCCATATGGTCGGCGAGCGAAGTGCTGTAAGGAGCTATGAGCTTTGTCTCGAAGCCATCGATACACTTGGTAAGATTGCCAACAACTTCAGGCATGTTGAATTTGTACGAAAACCAAGTTTTCAATTCGCATCTTTCAAGCGTCATGTGGCTGATCTGAAGAAAGAGTATCTGTTACGAAGAAAGTATGATATTTCCAGCGTTCACTGGCTCACGGAGAGCGATGTTGCCGATCGGTTTTCATTCCATGCACCCGCGGGATTATTATCGCATGATGGTGCTCAGATTAATGCCTATCGTATGACGCACTCGCTTCTTTATGCGGCACAGCGACAAGGGCTTCGTGTATACGACAATACATTGGTAACAGCGATCCGCCACCACAGGCAATCGGTGGAGCTTACACTGGATAGCGGCTGCAGGTTAACCGCGCGCAAACTTATTATTAGTTGTGGCTATGAATCGCAGGCATTTATACCGAAGAAAATAGAATCATTTCATTCCACATACGTCATTATCAGTGAACCGTTCAATCATACGCACTTCTGGTATAAGAACGCGCTGATTTGGGAGACGGCTAACCCGTATATATACCTGCGCACCACATCTGACAATCGTATTCTTATCGGCGGCAAAGATGATGCGTTTTATAACCCTGAAAAACGCGATCGCAAGTTAAATCAAAAAGCGCTACAATTGCAGCAGTCGTTTTGCAAACTCTTCCCACATTTAAATTTCAAAACAGATTTTTCATGGGCGGGTACTTTCTGTGGAACGAAAGATGGATTGCCTTATATCGGGAGTATTCCCCAACGACCACACACTTACTTTGCACTCGGCTTTGGAGGTAATGGTATCACGTTCGGGCAAATAGCCGCTGATTTTATTTGCGATATGTTACTGCAAAGAAAGAATAAGGACCTGCAGCTTTTTTCATTTACACGTTGAATAACAACGATGAAAATTGCTTTTACTGAAAAATATTTCCGATTTAATACTGGAACGCTTTTATTCACACATAGAAATTGGAAGATGAAAAAACTACTGATCATATTTACGCTGGCACTTCACACCGGTTGCGCTCAAAAAGGGCCCTTGTATACGAAGGCTATTGAATTTCTACCGGGCGAGCGCCTGGCAGAATTAAAGACGTCTACTCTGAAAGAAGTTTCTGACCTGGCGGCCAGCGTTAACAATCCCGGTATGTTGTGGGCACATAACGACAGCGGCAATGGTGCCGATGTTTATCTGGTAGACAAGAATCTTAAAATACAGCTCACCTGCAAGCTAAAAAATGCAGACAACCGCGATTGGGAAGACATGGCTGTGGGTCCGGGACCGGACCCTGATAAAACCTATATTTATATGGGTGATATTGGTGACAACAATGCCCGCTATCCATATAAGTATATATACCGCTTTGAAGAACCCGTTTTGAAACCGGGCGAAGAAGAACTTGAAATTACAGCCTTCGATACGATTTGCTTTCAATTGCCCGATCGGAAAAAAGATACAGAAACGCTTTTCATCGATCCCCAGTCAAGAGACTTGTATATAGTTTCCAAGCGTGAAAAACCTGTAGTGCTTTACACCTTGCGTTACCCGTATTCTACATCCGATACGCTTACTGCCGAAAGTGTTATGACACTTCCCTTGAAAGAAATTGTAGCCGGAGATTTTTCAGCCGATGGAAAGAATATACTTCTGAAAAACTACGAGCACATTTACTGGTGGGCGGTGCCGGAATATAAACCCGTAACAGCCATCTTTCAGGAGCAACCAAAAGAGGTTCCCTACAAGGAAGAATACCAGGGTGAATCAATAGCCTGGGCCAGGGATGGCTCCGGTTTCTATACCATTAGCGAAAAAGGTGGCGGAGAGAAATCGTACCTGTATTTCTACAAACGCAAGAGCCGGTAAGACTATAGCTTCTTATTCTTCCACCTGCCGGAGCGCAGGTATAAATATGCCATAGAGAACATCGATGTCCAGTATACCCATTCGGAACCCCAGCCCCATGTAATGGGCAAATTCAGATATTCCAGCACCACATAGCAATATATACTATACATTACGATCGTTACCAGTTCGATGGTGAGGTTGACTACCGTGTTCCCTGTTCCGGTAACAGCATTCAGCCAGACTGTTCCGAATGACATGAGCAACAGTGCGCACGAAACAACGCGCACCACCGGAATAGCATCCTGAATAAATCCACTTCCCTGTCCGTAGAATGACAGGAACCATTCCGGCACCAGGTTCAGCCACAGAAAAATGAAAGCTGAAATGCTAAAGCTTATACCGGCAATTCGCTTGATGAGCGAGATAACTTCCTCCTGTCTTCCCTGACCAATAATATTACTTACCATGGTATTGGTAGTAGAGGCAAAGGCCCACGAAAAAATACCGAACAAGCCAAAGATGTTACGCATGGTGTTGGAAATAGCCAGGGCACGTGCACCATGGTGCTCTATAAGTATATAGAAATACTCCCAGCTTGCTATGCTGATCGCGTATTGTGCCACCAGCGGAGACGACTGCAGCAGGATCAGTTTAAAGATCGATGCATCAAGCTTTACCTCATCAAAGAAGGCAAATGCCTTGTGCATACCTTTGATGTGTATAACTATATAAATTACCAGCAAGCCAAAACCTTCTGCAATGATAGAAGCATAGGCAGCACCGTTGAAACCTATAGCCGGAAAACCAAATTTACCATAGATAAAAGCATAGTCGAAGAAGATATTGGCCACAGCTTCACTTAACGTTCCCCATACCAGGAATTTGGTCTGGTTTGTTCCCACCAATAGCGCGTTGCGCATAACATACAGGTATAGCAGGGGCAATCCCCAGATACGGATCAACAGAAAGTTGATTGCCATTTCGGCAATAGCGGCATCGTGTATCACCACACGCAGTACCGAAGGCGCTAACGTATAGGTAGTCGCAATACCGACACCCGATACTGCAAGGGCAATCCAAACGCCATGAAAGAAGAGGCGGCCTATCTCCTGAGGCAGGTTCTGTCCGGCTCTTCGGGCGATCAGCGCCTGTAAGCCATTGTTCAATCCGTTACCTATTACGGCGAAGATCAGATAATAAACCCCTGTTATGCCGGCACACGCCAGTTCCCGTTCTCCCAGACCGCTGAGAAAAATATTATTGGTAATAAAATTTATCTGCGGCACTACCATGGCCAATGTAATGGGCAAGGCCATGCCGAGAATCTGCCTGTAACCTGTTTGTAATTTTAATTCCATTGAAAAAGCCGCGGCGCAAAAGTATCAAATGTTTTGTGTGCATACAGGATTGTTATCCTTTGCTTTTGCGTTTTTTCCGTGGCTTCGGAATCTTGCCGATGCGTTGATCGCCGCCCAGTATATAGCTACATGCCTTGATAACCGACTCTTCAAAATCAGCACTGTCGTAAGGCAAGTTTTGCCACGCAGTGATGCGCCCTCCCAGCAATTTTACTGAACGCATGGAGGGAAAATCGGGTTTCAAACTTTCATGATGTTCCGGTGCTGTAGCGATCCACACACCATTATCGTCTGTAAAATCGTCTCTATTGCGTAAGATTAACACAATCTTATCTCGAACGTAAACGGCATAGCAACCAAACATTGGCTTTACTACCGGTTCAGCGGCAAAAAGTTGTTCGAGTACAAAATCAAATGGTATCGTCTTTCTGTTTTTCATTTTCATGCGACACCATCCAATGTACTGGTTTATACTTGAATAGGCCAGGTCAATGCTATAAATTGCCCTCAGCCTTTGTTTTGTCGCCAAAATGAAATTCCGTGAATGTACGGATCAACCGGCTGCGAATTATTATGTTACCGCGATGAGTTGCTTTCAATGGAGGCCGTGATATCATCAAATACAGGCTGTAGTTTTTTAAAGATCTGTGCAATGGAAGAAGTAAGTGCTTCAATCGTAACGGGTTTTACAATAAAATCAGTTGCGCCATGGCGGAGTGCCTCTGCTACGTAAGAAGGGTTCACGGTAGTGGAATACATGATTACCGGTACATTTTTGAGGCGTTCTATTTTACGGATTTCCTGCAAACACTCCTGGCCGTTCATGCGGGGCATGTTGAGGTCTATAAAGATGCAGTGAGGCAGAAACGATTCCTCTTCCTTAAACCTGGCAATGGCATGTTCGCCATCATTCGCAGTTACCAACTGCACGTCAGTACTCACTCCCTGTAACGCCAAGCTAAAAATATCACGATCATCTGCATCGTCCTCTACGAGCATACAACAAATTGAAATTCCCATACCTTCATGTCTTAATAAATAAAATCTGTTTGCAACACGACAGGATGGTCAACGGTCCGTACGCATGTTAAAACAACAAATTGCAACAGCAATCTTTTCAAAATTAATATACCAAATTAGTTTATCTGATCTTGTAAAATTGATTTTATTTCTCTGTTATTTATTTATCCGGTTCTATAATTCCCTCAGATCACTCCATATACAATGTACACGCGGGCACGTAACGGGTTACGTTACCAGCAATGCAAAACGATATGGAGCAGTACTTACCAAGGGTAAATACTGCAGCAATCTGTAAAGCAACAAAAAAATGGATTAGTAATCGGTACAGGGAATCAGGCCGCCTATATACCCGGCATACAACCGGTTACTACTTGCCTCCGAGTACTTTAAAGGGAAACATAAAGATTGCTCCGATAAGTTTGAAAACTATCTCCAGGCTAAAGCCCAGTATGCGGAAGGGTAACAGCAGTAACCATATTATGGGGAGCACAAACACCATCACTAACGCTAACGGCCAGCACAAAACAAACAAGATACACCAGAGCAACATCGCTACTATTGTTTTCATAAGCACTGTTAATTTTAACAAGTGCTCTGCAATCTATCTACCAGTTTTATAGTATCTGATTTATAGCCTTTTACAAAAGTGAAGAAGTCGCAATATTTCATAAGCGTACATCGCAGTGATCACAACTGTACATTTTTTGAGTGCATTAAACCTTTCAGACACTACAGAGTCTAACAAAAAGAAAGGCAGGGAAGCAACATGAGAAGATTCTGTTTATACATAATGACAGTAGTAGCCATGGTTATGTGGTTGGGTAGCGCTACCGTGGCAGAAGCACAGCACAGGCATCGCGAACGGATGGTACGCAAACACGTCCGTCATCGCGTAGTGGTTCGTGTACACGTTACGCGAAGAGCACACATGCGCTACGCGCACTGCCCACGATGGGGAACCTTTGTAAGTGTTGTGCCTCGCACGGCCGTAATCATAAATCGCGGGCCGCAGCCATATTACTATAGCGATGGAATTTATTATGCACAACGCCACAATGGTTTTGTAGTAGTACGTCCGGCACCCGGTGTACGCATACGTGTTTTGCCTGTGGGTTACAGGGCCGTAATAATACGTTCGCCCCGGCCCTATTATTACTACTACGGAACATTCTATGCAAAAGCTGATGATGTGGATGAGTATGAAGTAGTAGACCCTCCGGT
Source organism: Ohtaekwangia sp. (assembly GCF_036786105.1). Classification (NCBI taxonomy): domain Bacteria; kingdom Pseudomonadati; phylum Bacteroidota; class Cytophagia; order Cytophagales; family Fulvivirgaceae; genus Ohtaekwangia; species Ohtaekwangia sp. Next base: position 47,767 of record NZ_DAIQRQ010000004.1, on the reverse strand, counting down.
GGGTGCCATTGTAGATGCACTACCCGATGGCTACGAAGTAAAGACCATCAACAACCAGGAGTATTATGAACTGGATGGTGTATACTATGCGGAAGTAGAAACACCTGATCTGGAAGATGGCGTTGGTTATGAGGTAATAAAGATTTAGCCCTATACTTCCCGGTTATAACTCATTTACCAGAACTTCCACCACGGCTTTTTCTTGTTATGCTGTTCAGCAGATGACGTTTGGGTTGCTGACGATGGCGCTGATGCAGGAGGCTTGGGTTTATGCTTAATAATATGTTTGAAGCCATGTATAGCAAGAATTTTTTCTGTGCGTTCCTGCAAAGGCTTTCCCTTCACCGGATCGACCATGGCAACGAAACTTGCATAGCCTTTTATAGAGGCGAGTAGATTTGGCGAGTTCTTCCAGTGCTTGCCTTCCAAGGTTCCATCTTTTTCAATCTGAAAAAGCAATGCACGAAAGCGATCCAGCTCTTTTGCATTTACAGCGGGCTTGTCGTTTACTACTATACCTGTAACTTCTTTTCGCGCGCCTTTGCGTAGCACACGCAGTTTATCTGGATGTATCGTAAGGTTTTCCTCCTTGATGATTCGCTTTACAAATCCAATCAGCGTCCTCGTGCTATTCACTGCTTCACCCGATGCGGAGAAAGTAAGATCATCGGCATAACGGGTATAATTAAAATTCAGTTTGCTGGCTATACCTCTTAACCGTGCATCAAGTTTACGGCAAATGATATTGGTTATAGCCGGACTGGTGGGCGCACCTTGCGGGAGGAAGCGATCGGCCCCTGCAGCAAAATACGTCTGTCCATCAAGCTCTATCTCATCACATTCTGATTCGGTCGAGATAAGTCCAAGTATAGTGGCTAAATGTTCGGAGTATCCCAATGATTTATACAGGCCCTTTACCCGTGCATAACGGATCGATGGAAAGAAATCTTTCAGATCGATATTGATAACTACTTCGGCCTGCACATGGGGCAATGCATTGGTAACGATGGAACGTTTCAATACAAAGCCGTGCGCCTTGTCGTCTATCGTTACTTTGTTGAGTATATTTTCCAATATCCAGTGCTGCGCTTTTTTCAAACGCGGCATAGGCGTAGAGATCAGGCGTTTGCCTCCTGTTTTCTTCGGAATATAAAATCGCTTGTAATGATTGATCTTGCTTACGGTTCGGTTGAACGAAAGGAAGCGTAGCTCGCCAACCGTTATACCCATGGCTTGTGCTAATGCTTCTGCTGCATGGAAGACCGGCAGCTGATAGGTGGCCAGTTTAGCAGGATCACTTTCTTTATGATTGAGTCCCTTCGAAACATCCTCGCCGAGGTATAATATATCTTTTTCTTTCCGTTCTTTCCAGCGTGCGGCTTTTTCTTCACGCTTTTGCTTGCGCAGCTTCTTGTTCTCTTCACGCTTTTGCTTTGATTTCTCCAGGCGGGCCTTGCGAATTTCCTTTAGTGCCTCTTCTTTGTTTTTGAATTTACGCTGCTGCTCCAATAACTGATTTAATTCCTTTACAAGCGCAGCTTCCTGAGCAATGAGAATTTCCGGCATGGAAGGAATGCCATTTTCCTTTTTCCAGAAGCCGAGGCGCTTCATCTCTTCCAGTATAACCGCTTCTTTGGTAGAAGCCTTGATCCGGTCGTAGAGCTGCTGACGGGTAACCTGAGAGTTGTCTGCCATAAGGGTAGAAAAAAGGTAGCGGAGAGTATCCTTCGTCATGCTGAGGACTGGATCGGTCAACTCAAGCGAGACGCTACTACCATGTTATTTCAATTCCCGGAATTTGCACCGGAAATGACATGGTAGTAGCAGGATCGCACAGTTAAGAACGGGCCAGTGGCGCGTTAGTAAGCTGTGTACAAGGACGGTGATACACCGCCCGGATTGCAAGGTCTTAATACCCTTCCGCTACCGTGGTTAAAACTAATTTTATAATTATACTTTGCAAAATTATTTACTGCTTTTCACGCAATGCTATACGCAACGCGAGCATGTGCTCGCAAGGGCCCTGCATCAGTTTATGTTGCTGATAAAAATTACAGGTACACTTACCACTCACCGCACGTTCATCAGCATCAATCAACATTTCGGGTTGATAGGTTTTATCTTTGTCTTTTACCGTGCCGCTCAGCGCTTTTTTACCTTCGCGGTTTACATATACACTGGCCGTTACGTGGTTGGTCAATACAAATCGTGTGGCGGCTTCTTCACGCGGATTGGCAAACCGCAGCTCTTCCATGGGCAACGACTCGCGCGACAATTCACGAATGCGATAAGAATCGTTGTTGATGTCGTAAATCACACGGCCCACTTGTGTAAAGGCAGCGAGTGCACCCAGTACCAGTTTTTTATCAAGGCCCAGGTGTGCGGCAAGGCTGTCGGGTTTCTCAACCCATTTCTCTCGAAGGCCGGTATATACCCGCTGCATGGTCATGCTGTCCACTTCCAAACGTGGTGCGAGTAAATCAAAATTACCGAGACGTGACCAGTCGTTCACCGTCCAGCCGGAGAGTCCTAATGTAAAGTTAAGATCACCCAGGTCTGCTATATAGAATGACGGAAGCCCGGAGCCAAGCAGCACAACTTTAAAGCTATTTGTTACCGGTATAAGTCGTTCAAGCAATAACAACCTTCTTCTTCCCCAGATGCGAACCTCGCGCGCTTCAGCACCCTGGTATATCGAGCGGGCACATTTCACTTCATAATTCCATGGTTCGAAAATCAGCCTCACAGGCTCACCGGGTTTTAACACCCAGCGTATGGATCGCGGGCCTTCTTTTTCTTTATACCTGCGCAGTATAAAGCAGATGTTATATACATCCATGGGATGGAGTTGAAAAGAGACAGACGGTACCGTCATGGCCGAGCTAACCTGTAAAAATCCGCGTACCCAGCTTGCCGGCACATCGATCTTTACCTCTTTGTAGCTCTCTTCCCGTGTAGTCTGCACTTCAAAGCCCGAAGGGTCTATTGCGAAATGCGTCTCCTTATATTCGCGTATCTTTTGAAATTCATTATACAGATCGGAAGAGTAATCAATGTTGGTAGTGCCGCACTTAAATTCGTTTACTTTATTAAACACATTATAGTTGCAGCCTACTTTTCCGTACGAGGATTCATCCTGGCTGAAGCATTCAAAAAACAATTCATCAGGATGTACAGTTATTACCGGGTCGAGCACGATCCATTGATCGCGGTTCGCGTGGTAAAGGTGTTCAAAATATTTGCGTTTAGCTTTGGCAAACGGGCCAATGATTTCTTCTTTTTGCTTGCGAACAGTTTCAAGCTCGTTGCGTACTGCTTTTACTTTCTGCTCAACATCCACCGAACCGCGCATATACTCCGCCAGCCAGATGTCTTCCTGCTGTTGTGCCCATGCTTTATAATCCGATTTATCTTTGGGTTTATACCTGAAATCAGACACTACAATATCGTGCAAAGCAGAGATCGCCTCCCGGAAAGGTATATGCTTGTTGAGGTATCCCGAAAAGTAAGTGGGATCACGGTATACATCCGGAGCAAAGCTCATGTTGGTTGCATGTGCGTTGCTTGCTACAGCAGTATCACCTTTGAATTTATAGTTGAATTCCATAACTGCCTTTCTACGATTTAATATAGTCTGTATGCTGCTTCATAACGAGTGGCGATTGAATAGCCGGGTAGCGCTGGTGAATATCACGCAGTGCAGCAATACACGCAGCTTTCTCTTTAATAGCCACCGAGGCCGACACCCAGGTAAATATAGCCGATGCAATGCGTGCTGTATCTTCATTTGCCAATGACTGCTTGCGCAGAAAATCCATAACCCGCGCTTTTGCTACCCTGCCTTTATTTACCTGCGACAGGAGTGTAACAAAGTATGGTTGCAAAGTGCGAATGATTTCTATATTACCACCGGCATATTTTTCGAGATACGCTGTAGTAAATAATTGCACTTTGGTATGTGGGTGCTGACTTAACTTGAGCAGGTAATCAGTTCCATGATCTGCTTCAAAAAAGCGGGTAATCATCTCACGACCGAAATCCTGTACATCTTCGCGCACGCTGTCGCATAGTGTTACCAGTAAATCGATTGTCCAGTCTGACGCTGTAAATGTATTGCGAAAGAAATCAAACGCGAAGATGCGCGTGTCTTCCCAATAAGAATCAGTTATTCGCAGCGCTTCCTCTTTGTTTGCCCGTATCATGTCTGGATATTTTCTGAATATATTCCAGGTATATACGCGCACTTCCTGTTGTGGATTACTGGCAAGCTTTACAAGTTCGGCTGTTGTTAATTCTTCTTCTTTGACATTCTGTTTCAGGAGAATAACTCCCATTTGCTGCGCAGCCTTGAATTTTGAATTGAGCAGCAACAGCGTTCTTTCTTTTGATATTACGGAGAGGCTGCTGTTTAATTCGTTGGCCAGCAAACTAAGCAAGTCATCGTGCAATCCTTCATACGATTCTTTCATCAGGAATGCCGGCACAAACAGATTGACCAGCTCTGTGCCAAATGCAGGGTAAACTTTTGTGAGGCGGAAAATGATAGGCCGTACGGCATTGCGCACATCCTGCAGTGGCGAAACACAGAAGCTGACCAGTATCTCTTTTTTACTCATCAATATATTTTCCGGGAAACGTCCCAGCAAGGCTATACCTATACTTCTTGAATTAATGTTGTTCGACTGAAGAAGTATCTGTAGAAAATCTTCCGGCAGCTCTTCCGGTTTCACAACGTGATTCATCAACAGTTTGCCGGCCAGTGTATGAATTTCGCTGGCTGTATGGCGGAACAGATCCTTCACTATATCCAGACCGATGCTCCGAAGGTTCGCAGCAAATGCAATTACCAGCGTATCGGAGAGTTGTGTTGCCAGGTATTTATCTTTTTCGGTTTCAATATTGACAGTTGCCAGATACGCTATTGTTTTCGCAATAATGATATCGGCTTGTTGTTGTGTAAATGAAACGGTGGTGAGGAAATTACGCAGCCAGGCATGTGCCTCGGTTGTTTCCATGAGTAGCAGGTCGGCTACAAATTCCGTATCGGCCAGCAACGTTGCTTTTTGTTCGGCTACCCATTGCCCGGCCTGCTCACGTGCTTCCGCCAGGTTGCTATCCAGCATCGCTTTCAACAAAGCCTTGTCGGGGGCGGAGCGATCATATTTTTTGCGGGCCAATGCAAGACCTGACTGTTGCGTACGTACAAATAACGAAGCCAGAAAATGCAGGATGTGCTGCATCTCTACCTGATTTTCAAAGCCAGGATTTGCATCAAATACTTTCCATGCAAATTCATGCACGCGCTCTACCTTGCTGAATGATAGCAGTGTGATGATCTCATCAGGCGCATTATTCCATAGATGTGGATACGCCTCTTCGCGCATCGAAGGTGCCGGTTGTCCGGGTACATACGGTGGCACACAAGCCCACGCACGATCGCCCGGAATATACCTCGGACTATTTTTATACAATATCGTATTGAATGCCTGATAGGCGCTATAGCTGTCTAAGTGTGTAATGCGTTCAATGCGATTATGCCTCCGGGTGGCAGCATCATATCCGTATGTTATGTCGATCGTGTGGTAGGCCGGTGTGAGATCGCGCGCATCATCGAACGCGAGCAATATATCAGTCGCCATTTCTGTATAAGACGATTCACCGGCCTCACCATAGTGTCGCAAAAAGCGGAGAACCCGTTTGGTGAGATAAGCCTTGGTCTTATTCGAAAAGGCTATATCTTTTTTATCGGGCCCCATCCATGAATTGGATTTATAGGCAGCCGCATTCCGCTCGATGTTGCGCGCAATTACACCATAGGTGGCATAATCTTCCAGCATCTCTGCAGTTTTAAAAATATGGCGCACATACTTAAAGTAATTGGTTTTGAGCGGTATGTCTTCGAGTACTTTTAAAAATATTGTATGCAATGCTGCATCCTGCCGCGAAAGTTGATAGAGTGCTATAAGATACTCATTCGATGCCGTTTTCAATTCAAACAGATATTCCCGAAGCTGCTTCTGTACAGCGCTATAGTTTTTATCCTCAATATTTTTACGCAACGGCGCAGGCAGTACCTGCAGGGCTTCATGCAACAGTGCATCCTTCTCTTTGCCATTGGTATATTTTAACAATACCTCGATGAGCAATTGCTGTGTAAAAGGTTGTAATGTTTTTGCCTTCTGTTTCAGCTCTTGCAGGAAGGGGAGCGCATTTATCGTTCCGCATCGGCCTATTGCCCAGATCACTGAGTATATATTAAAAATATCGCCTGGCTCTGCAAGCTTTATGATGGAAGGTATAGCTTCCTGGATCTTCAGATCACCGGCACGCCATATAACGCGTGACAATGACCAGTTCTCAGGCTCATCTCCTGCCACTGCCGTCTTCAGGATCTTTACAATGGCCTTCTTGCGTTTGTCGCCAACGGGCTTAGTCTTTGGCTCGGAAGATGTAATGATCTGCGCTTCGCCTGCAGCCACGTATCCTTTCTTGCGCTTCTCCTGTTCAAGCGCGGCAAATACTTTTTCCGCTTCGGCAAGCTCTACCGGGAAGATTGTTTTTGTTCCATCCTTTAATGACGCACCTCTGCGGCCGTACCGGAAGTTAACGACATAACCTTCACCTGCTTCACAAAGATCAATTTCATATACCTTGTCGGAAGAACCTTCCTGAAAAAATAGTTTGACTTGTTTAACTAATTTCAACGGATCAGAATGTTAGGGTTGAGTAGTTGGCTGTACACTAAATATTACAATCTGAAATATAGAGTAATCGCAGAAATTTTTATCGGGTGTCCATAGATTTTTTATTTGCAAAATAAATAGCAAAAAGCACCTCACCCGGTTTAAATCAAAAACAAACACGGCTTTCCAAGGGCGATCATTCTTGCGTAGAAGCTGGCAGGGGTGTTAGTAATACTTAAATCACGACCTTGTCGCATGAAAAAATACATTCCGCCTCTTCTGGTGTTGTTACTTTTGGGATGTACCTAACTATTGTGATATAGGGAAGTTATTGAGGGGTACTGCTCCTCACGATCAGATATAAGCCTATAAATATAGTGGCATGCCTTGTTAAGCATACGTTGCAAAATTGATTTACAACCTTTAACTTCCATAGTATCGACCCGCTATCGCGCATTGCTGCACCGCCTGTATCTGCAGATATATCGCTTGATGGAACATTCTATAATCGTTATGATTTTACGTATGATCAAAAATAAAAACTGGCGGCTGTTCACTTCACTACGCCCGATCCGGATGACTGGGAATGGGAACTTATCATCAGCTATAATACGGATGGTAACGTAACGAAGCTGGATTATGAGTTTACCACAGGACAAAATGTTGGCAGCCACTCGATCGTAACCGTGCAACACTATGACGACAAGTCTGGTATGTATAATAATATCGCTGTATGGAAATATATTATGCCGCTACCCTGGAATAACAGTGACGCAGCTCCTATACTCGCAGCACTGAATACTAACAATCCGCTGGATTATCACATCGGAACACAATCGTACCAGTACATATACCTATAACGATCAGGGATTCGTGTTAACCCGCAGCAATATAGACAGCGGCACATCCGGCATTAATAACAGCTTTACGGAGTCGCTTGTGTATGATTGCAATCCCGGATCACACGAATTCCTTATTTTATATTGACTTGTTTTCAGAAGTAAATATGTGAATGCAGCCCGCATTAGAGTTATCAGAATTTGTTTCATAATGGCCTATCGCATAAACAGGGTATACGCCCCCGGTCGCTATATATCGACCTTTGCAACATGAGGCAGAACCGGTGCAATTATCCATCAACTTGTGGAAACCGTATAGTATAAATCAATATAGCAGGCTTCTTTACGCTGGTTTATACGTTGGCACAGATTTTTGATTGCTCCGATTTACCCGGACTGTAAGGTAAACTATATGAAGCACGCTATACGAACTACACTCCTGATATGCATTGCTGTAATGGTGCCCATGGTGGGCTCTTATACAAAAGAGGCAAGCCTGAAACGCACTTTTCGTTTAAAGCGGGAAATAAGCTATACGCTTGAAACGGTAACGATCTATAATCCTGTAAAAAGGCAGTGCGATAAAACGCCCTTAATCACAGCCAGTAACGCCCGGATTGATCTTAAAAAACTAAAAAAACGCGAGCTGCGATGGCTGGCGCTTTCGCGCGATCTGCTGAAACGCTGGAATGGTAATTTCCATTATGGCGACACCGTACAGCTTACAGCTGGCGACCCGGAAATCGATGGCATTTGGGTTATCCAGGATAGTCTTAATAAGCGCTACAAGAATCGTGGCGATCTTCTTTTCGATAGCGGTGTTCGCAAGTTAGGCCGTTGGAATAACGTAAAGATATCAAAGACAATCGCTACTCCTGTTTTGTATCCTGTAGAAGAAGCCGTTCTCGATGAAAGCTGTGTATCGTACCCATAATTAACTTGGTTGGGGAAGCGCTTCTCATGGATGTGTAAAGCTTTCCTTCCCTCGGCGGAGCAAGTGGTTTTTATTTTAAAGGAACAGAAATTTATTCTCCTGGTGCACAGGTAAATAAAATTCATCATCTTAAAATAATTACTATGGATACGAATGTATTGACAAACACTTCACACAAAGAAGGGAAATTAGCAAAAGCTATCGAAGAACAAACCGCCAAGCTGCCATCGGATACTTTTCTATGGGCATCCTTTGCTGCGATGGCCGGATCGCTTACCCTGAAGGTCTGCAAGCTAAACCACATGGCATTATTTGTTGGGCAATGGGCAGCTCCTTTTCTTTTACTGGGTATTTATAACAAGATTGTTAAGACTGAAGGTCACGACAAAACATCGTGATTGCTGCTGTATATACCTCCGGCCATGATAAATATGGAACCGGAGGTATATATTTATTGCTGCGCGAATGTATCGACAGCAACCTGTTCAGCCGCCGATGTATAGCTTGAAACATTGCGCCACCAGGTAGAACCAGATGCAATGGAATCTAGTTGCAGAGACTGACCTATCATAGGCGTAGTTACTTTTACTCTCAATTTTTCGGCTTCTTTCAGTGCACGCTCTACGGGTTCGCGCCAGGGATGTATCGATAATCTGAATTTTCCCCAGTGCACGGGCATATATATAGCCGCCTGCAAATCTTTACTCGCTTGTACAGATTCTTCCGGAAGCATGTGAATATAGGGCCAATAGTTTGAATACTGGCCGCATTCCAGCAAGGCAAGATCAAACGGCCCGTATTTTTCCCCGATCTTTTTAAAGTCATCGTGATAGCCAGAGTCGCCACCGATAAATATCCGATGACGTTGCGTTTTTAAAACAAAGGATGCCCAGAGTGTTTTGTTACGGGTAAATCCCCGGCCCGAAAAGTGACGTGCAGGTGTAGCGATCAATTCAATGCCTGCAAACGGCCAGGTGCTTTCCCACCAGTCAAGCTCCTGTATACGTGCCTCCTCTATGCCCCAGTAAATGAGGTGCGAGCTTACGCCCAGCGTTGTGATAAATGCTTTCGCTTTATTCTTAAGCTTTACAATGGTGTTATAATCGAGGTGATCGTAGTGATCGTGTGTTATGATAACCAGGTCTATATCCGGGAAGTCATCCGCAGAATAACGCATGGTGCCCGGAAAACTTTTTGTCCCTGCATACTGCACAGGCGAGGGACGTTCACTGAATACAGGGTCTACCAATATCTTTTTACCTTCCAGCGTAACAAAGTATGAGGAGTGTCCGAACCACACGAGCTGCCCGTCCGGCAATGTTTTTAAATCAGTCTTTACATAAGGCACAGGCGTAACCGGTTCGCGATCGATACCTTTACGAAAGAACTCTACCAGTATTTTAAAGTAAGAAACGCCCTTGGCCATCATGGGTGTGTTGACAGAGTTTTGAAAGTGGCCATCGTGATATTGTGGCGATTTACTTATTTTCTCCAGAAGCTTGCCGGAAGGTAATTTTCCAAATGACTTTTGTTGCATAAAAAGGAAAGTAAGACACGCAATAAAGATGACTATTATAGCTATTATCTTCAATAATTTGCGTACCATCTTCATGCTGCATAGTAAGTCGCAAAGTCACCGGCAATTATTGTGTAGTGGTTAAAAAGCGATGGCCGTTTTATTGCTAATGTTTTAAAAATGCTGTTGCTATAAAGATGCCATAGATCCAAAAGTTATAAAGCACGGTATAGGCTGCGGCGGTCAGTATGCTTGCAGAAAGATCGCCCTTTGTTTTGTGCGAGTGTCTGAAAACCAATCGCAAGGCCCGGAAGAAGACCCAATATAACATTCCCATAAAGGCAGCTATAACGAACAGGATTGCATTACAAAAAAACAGTAGCAAGCCTGCCAGCAATACCGCCACCAGAAGCCAGAGAATTATGCTTAATATGATTCCCGCTATACTACCTTCCCCATCATCCACATCTAAAAAATCAAATGAGATGTGCGGTGTACCCGTGATTGAATCGGTGAAAGTAATTTTATCGGCTGGAATAATGGGTATATCAACTTTCTCGGCTCGCAGCTTTATACCCTTATAAAGTCCGGCACTCGTAAACCAAAAAAAAGCTGCCGACAGAATGGTAATACTCCACATGGAGTTTTCAAAGAAAGTGTGATGCGTTCCCAATCCCCAAAAATATACTCCCAGCACTGTTAATGCGATAACGATCAAACTGATGCGAAACAGGTTAACGGAGCTTACCAACCTATATGTTTTAATCTTCGGTTTCATTACCTTCCATAACGGCAAGTCCAAAAAAGTAAGCCGGCGAAGTGCGAAATAGTCTGCATAATTTTAAAACACAGCGTATCCTTTTCCTATCTTTATCGTAGTGCCTATGCTATGCTTTGGAAAATTGGCAGTTTCCTGCTTGTCATACTTCTTACCATACTGGTATATATCAATGTAAAGTTATACCACAAACCGTCCTTGCATGTAGTTGATGGCGACACTGTTCAATACGATCTGCTTTGTCAGCTTCGTTACCTCAATGCCGCTTTACAATCTGGCAAAGCTGCTGATATGCAACAACTTTACCCGGAAAGCTTTGTGTTTATGCAAGTCGTGACTGGTTTGGCCTGGTGCGATTTCGCTCGCTCACTAAAGCCAACATCTCCCTTGGGTATCGAAGCACATCATGCAGTAGAGCAATGCTATCGGACTATAACCTCCGATGAAGCCCGATCTACCTTTTACAAAGATCTACCTGTACCATATGAAGCATTTTATACAGGGTGGAGCAATTATCTGTTAGAAGAAAGCTTGCAATGGAGGACCCGCTTGAACGAAGTGAAAATGATGTTACCTACTTCAAAGAGCAGTGCGCCGCTATAGCAGAGGCCGTAAGCGGAAACAAATCACCTTTTCCTGAATCATATCCTGATGCCGCATGGCCAGCTGATATTGTGATTGGAATTGCATCGTTGAAAATCCATGATCAACTGTTTGCACCAGCATACGAATCTGTTATTTCCAGGTGGCTTGGCAAAGTAAGAAATCACCTTGATCAACACGGCATGATTCCACATGCTGTACATTCACTTACCGGTAAGACACAAGAACATGCAAGAGGTTCTTCGCAAAGTCTCATGCTAATTTTCATACATGAAATAGATTCAACGTTTGGTATGCAGCAGTTTCAGCTTTACAGGAAATACTTTCTCACTTTCCGATTAGGCATTCCTGTTATGCGCGAGTATCCGTATGGTACAACAGGGCATGGAGATGTAGATTCGGGACCGGTTGTTTTTCAAGCGGGCGCTGCTGCCAGTATAACGGGCATGCGTACACTGGCTACCTACAACGATCAAGCTACTGCCTGTGCACTTCGTAATGCAACAGAAGCTTTTGGATTTGCCATAACGCGTAACCAAGAGAAGAAATATTTATTCGGGATGCTACCGATGGCTGATGCCTTCATTGCATGGTCGCATGCTGGCATTGCACCAACTTCCACACCTGATAATTCTTCGCGCAATAGATTTCATCTCTATAGTGTACTGGCTGCGGCCGTTGTAGTAACGTTACTTTTCTACACATTTCAATCATCATTTTTTAGCAAAACAAAAGTTGAATAAACCGTTAACTTGCTACGCATTATTGCCAACAGGATGGTTCTGACAAAATTATTTAATGATTTCTTTAATAGTGAGCGCGCCTCAGGTGTGATTCTGGTCTGTTGTACATTGTTTTCGTTGATTGCTACGAATGTTCTTCCAGGATATTTTGAGTTTTGGCACATACAAATTGCCAGTCATTCGATAACAGATTGGATAAACGATGGACTGATGGCGATCTTCTTTTTACTGATCGGTCTTGAACTGGAGCGTGAAGTGTATACCGGTGAATTATCTACTGTAAAAAGCGCATTGCTTCCGGCTCTTGCTGCACTGGGTGGCATGCTATTGCCAGCCTCTATCTATTATTTTATAAATAACAACGGAGGAGACACGCGCGGCACGGGTATTCCTATGGCAACTGATATTGCCTTTGCATTGGGAGCTTTATCGCTGTTGGGTAAACGTGTGCCTTCTTCGTTGAAAGTATTTCTTACAGCGCTGGCAGTGATCGATGATCTGGGCGCTATTCTGGTCATTGCTATATTTTATACGAACACACTCCATTGGATGAACCTCGGCATTGCTGCCGGTATATTTGCTGCGCTAATAGTACTAAACCGATTAAAAGTATATACTTTATGGCCTTACCTGGCAGGTGGTGTCGCAATGTGGTACTTTATGTTGCACTCGGGGGTACATGCCACTATTACCGGGGTATTGCTGGCGTTTGCTATTCCGTTTGGCAATGGAAGCCAGCATTCAATATCTTACCGGCTTCAGCACTTTTTGCACAAACCGGTTGCATTTATTATACTTCCTGTATTTGCATTGGCCAATACAAGTATACCAATAAGCCATGATTTTTATTATGCTCTTGGCGGCACCATCAGCCTGGGCATTATGGCCGGGCTATTGGTTGGCAAACCGCTGGGAATTTTTGCATTTACCTATGCAACGGTGAGGCTGAAAATCGCCAGCCTTCCGGCCGATATAGGATGGAAACATATCCTGGGTGCAGGAATTTTGGGCGGCATCGGATTTACGATGTCAATCTTTATAAGCCTGCTGGCGTTCGATTCTGAGCCATTGATCCACCAGGCAAAAATTGCCATTATGCTGATCTCGACCATAAGTGGCATCATTGGATTTATATATCTGCGCACAACACTAAAAGAGGAAGCTTCAGAGCAGGTGTAATTATACTACTACCTCCCACTTACCACGATCATCTTTTGCATAGGAAAGACCGTTGCTCATCAGGTGCACTTCTTTACCCGATACATCTGTAAAGCTTTTCTGCTCATATACACGAACGCCTCCATTTTCACGCGTCAGGAAAATGATAAGCGCATTGAGCGTGGGGGCAACATCGTGCAGCCACAAATCATCGTTTTCACGTACAAATGCCTGGCTCATAGTATTTATGAATTAACAGGGTAGTCTAAAAAATGATGCCGGTCAATTTTAAATAACGCTGGATTGAAAGAGTTTTCAGATAATATTCTTCAGCACAAATACATTTAATGCTGTTTATTTGCGAGTGCATAATGGCCAATTGATCGAGATGTTTGCCCAAGTTGAATGCCCTGAATTTCTCCGTCCTGAACAGTTGGATGCATACCTGGAACGAGGTTGGTTTCGTATGCGGCAGAATGTCTTTACTACCAACTTTGTTCACTTTAAAAATCAATTTTACAGTGCCCTCTGGCTGCGCATTGTATTGGAAAAATTTTCGGCCGATAATGGCTTGCAGAAGATTATCAAGCGGAATGCATCTTTCCGAACGGTTATACAACCGGCTTCAATAACTCCGGAGAAAGAAACGCTCTATGCCCGCTATAAAGCACAGCTCCCTTTTGAGCCGATGGCTTCCCTTACACAACTGCTGTTTCATGAAGCCCGACCGGGAAATATTTATACCACTCAGGAGGTAGCGCTATACGATGGTGAGAAACTGATCGCGATTGGCTATTTTGATAGGGGGTATAAAAGTGCTGCAGGCATCGTTTCGGTTTACGATCCCGACTATAAGAAATATAGTCTCGGCAAGTATATTATCTACCAGAAGATCGATTATTGTCGTAAACAACAGATGCAATATTTCTATCCCGGCTACTTTGTTCCGGGTTATCCCGCATTCGATTATAAACTTTCCATCGGCCGGCCGGCTCTTGAATTTCTGCAACTCAGTTCACAAAAATGGGTGTCCGTAGATATATTCTCACCCGATAATGATCCTTACCAGGTGATGTGGAAAAAACTAAGAGCGTTACAGCAATTGCTAATACCTGCAGGTTTGATAGGCAAAGTGATGAAGTATGAATTTTTTGATGCCGGTCTTTTTCCAGAGCTGAAAGATGCTGCATTGTTTGATTTTCCGGTGATGATGCATTTTCCTGAACAATCCGAAGATATACTGAACCCTGTTATTGTGTTCGATGTTCGTGACGGGCAATATCACTTGTTGCAGTGTGTGCCGGTATATGCGCCACAATCTCCTGTACATGACCCTGATTTTTATTCAGACTATATCATCCGACAAGAGTTTGATTTTTTCGCTACGACATCTGAAGAGGAACTGGCAGCCTTGTTACTTCGGTTTTTTATTCCTGGCAGTAGGCAGCAATAAACTGATTTGTATTTAGGTTATGATTGTTTCCTGCCGGCAAGAAATCCAGCGATGGTATTAAATGTATAACCTTGATCCTTCATCCAGGTAATCAGTTCATTGAACCGGGCGATCATTCTGGTTCCAGAGTTCTTTGATACAAATTTTGGTAATCCATATTCTGAATGCGTCAGGTCTGTAAATTCCCAGGGATGAAAGTATATATTCAGATATTGATCGCGGTTCATAGTGCGCCTGCAGGCCGACTTATATAGCCACAGAGGCAGATTGTGAAATGAAAGCCAGAAGAGCGGGAATCGCATGACAGGTGTAGCCGAAGCCGGTAACTGAACCAGAGAATGGGTTTTGAAGAGCGTGCGCGGCTTGAAGAAATTATTATACCGGCCGGGAAGATATACCGGGTTGAGTGATGAATTATACTGATAGCCGGCTTGTTCAATAGCACGGTCATCAACCGGCATCATACGGGCCATACGAAAACCTGTTACAGCTTTGCCCGATAATTTTTCCAATTCAAGTCGCGACTGCAGCAGATGTTCATTCTCAAAAGCCGAATGATAATATCCGTGCGATGCCAGCTCATGTCCCTCTTCGCGAATTCTGTAAATGAGTTCTTTTGCATGCGATGCAAATACAACCGTGCTAAAGAATGTAGCAGGAACCTGCTGTTGCTTTAAAATATCCAGTATAGCCCGGGTACCTTGCGTAGATACTGCGATCTGCTGATCGAACAGTATATTCCGGCTATACTCCAGCGGCATGTCAAATTCTTCAATATCAAAAGAGAGCAGAACGGTTTTCATCCTTTTATAACACGTTGTTTATCGTAGGGCTCGGAGCGATCATAATTGGTTTCGCGAATAAAGTATAGCGGGCGTTGTTTCGACTGGATCACCAGCTTGCTGAGATATATACCGATAATGCCCATCATCAGTAATTGCAGACTTCCAAAGAATATAATCGTAATCATCATGGACGTCCAGCCGGATACAGTTGCTCCGAGTAAAAAGCTGATGAGTGCATAGGGAATCAGGATCAGCGATATGACAAAAAGTGTAAGCCCCAGGTAGGCGATCATTTGCAGCGGTTTAACGCTGAAAGAAGTAATGCCGCGCAGTGCAAACGACATCATCTTTTTCAGATTATACTTGCTGTCGCCTGAGTAGCGCTCGCGAGGGGTATATTCAATGGCAATCTGTCGAAAGCCGGCCCATTTAATCAACCCTCGTATAAAAAACTCGTTTTCGTTCAGATAGGTAAAAGCATTCAGCACATTCCGGTTCATCAAGCGGAAATCGGCTGTGCCGTTCTCCAGTTGTATATCAGAGAGCCTGTTCAGCAGGGAATAGAAAAACAACGAAGTCTTTCTTTTCAGCCAGGGTAATTTTTTGTCTTCAAGCCTTCGCGTATACACTACATCAAAACCCTCTTCCCATTTGGCTATCAATTGAAGTATAACTTCCGGAGGATGTTGCAGATCGCAATCCATCGAAATAACGCAATCGCCGTTGGATATGTCCAGGCCTGCCTTTAATGCATACTGGTGGCCAAAATTTCGCGAAAGCTCAATATAGAACACCCGCGCATTGGCTTGTGCCAGTGCTTTGATTGCCGCCAGTGAGTTATCGGTGCTGCCATCGTCTACGAATATTAATTCATATTCATAGCGTATGTTGGCGAACACTTCCATCAATTCCCGGTAAAGCGGAGTAATGTTAGTGGCTTCGTTGAAGACAGGTATAATGATCGAGATCTTTTTCGTTATGGGGCGCGACATCAGGAGTTGTATTTACAGACTGGCGAACGATCAGTTAAGCTTATATATTTTAAAGTACTGCGATTCGTGAACGATAGGAAACGTGAGCGCTACATTGCCGTATTGTTCCTTGGCAATCACTATAAATTTACATCCTTTTGAGCGTATATCATTTACATTCTCTGCATGCAAGAAGAAATCACTGTTTTGCGTCCATCCTCGTCTGTGGGCAAAGTACATGAGCGTTGGGTTATTAACTTCACTGTTAATGGCTATAAGGTCATTACGTTGTGAAATGCTATCCATAATGGTTTCCAGTTCTCCTACCGACTTCCAGGGCTGGCGTATTCTGAAATCATAGATCTGATCGGCTATACCTTCTACAGCAATGATGACAAGCAGTGCTGCTACAATTTTTTTGTTTTCTATTTGCGCCAATCCATACCCAGCTATAAATGCCATACAGGGAATTACGGTAAGAATATAGTAAGTATCACCAATGATACTGGAGCCGGTCTTGATCAGCACAACCATAAACGACAGGAATGGCAGTATAAAAACAACAAACGGGAGCCATTGCTTCTTCCGTATCAAAAAGAAAAGACCCGTTAGAAAAGCCAGGAAGCCGCTATACTTCATAGCAGTATCGTAGAATCGCTTTGAAATCTTTGGCAGACTTTCAAAAAATGATTTTGCTCCTTCGCTAAACGTTGTGCCCATAGAGAAGTGTTCACCGAAACCATGTACAGCATTCAGGTGTGGAACCCATACAAAGTACCACCCATATATACCCAGCAGTATGGCTACCGAAACGAAAGCAACCAATGCCTTTCTGGGTAAAGTAATATCTTTATTAAAGAAAGGAATTAATAACACCGAGAGAACCGAGGCGGCAGTAACTTTCGCCAGACACCCCGCCAGCGCCAATAAAAAGTAGAGTACTACCCGATGCCATTTTCCTTCCTCCAGGTAAGCGAGTACAAAGTATAATCCTGTCATACACAACGACACTCCGAAAATGTCAGGTATATTTTTGCGCGAATGTGAAAACCAGAATGATACCAGCAGAATAATAGCTGCATTAAAAGCTACCGATTCGCCAAAGTACTTGCGGATAAGGCGGTGAAAGAAGAAAACACCCAGTGATGAGAAAAGTAACACCACAATTCTGCCATACCAGTGGTCAT
The DNA here is from genome assembly GCF_036786105.1 of Ohtaekwangia sp. Lineage (NCBI taxonomy): Bacteria > Pseudomonadati > Bacteroidota > Cytophagia > Cytophagales > Fulvivirgaceae > Ohtaekwangia > Ohtaekwangia sp. Next base: position 30,117 of record NZ_DAIQRQ010000004.1, on the reverse strand, counting down.
ATCCGAAAACCAGCGATATGAGGTACACTATATAATTGAGGAGCGGAAATTCACAACCTACAATTCCTGATTTGTCTCCGGCTACATCTACAGTCGGATATAAAATATTGGCATTGTGCTCATAAAAATTGCGTGCGATCATCAACCCGTCCGTTTGGCGCCAGTTATGTCCCACTTCCAGCGGAGGAAAGGTTATGCCGTACATGCGGATGAGAAAGAAAAAGAGAATCCAGAATCTGATGTCTTTAAAAAAACGGACTGCCGGTTGTGTGGTCATGTTCAGGATGGTGAGTTAAATCAGGATTTGGCAGCTCAAAGGTATAAAGAAGATGGCGTTCGGTAATGCATGTTTGATCACTCGGAATTAGGTAAAATTATTCTTCACATAAAGGATAACATAACATTTATCTGACACTCCTGCTGCTTTGGAAGCGGTAACCTTCACATGTTATCACATTTTTTTTTGAAAGAAAATTTACAGGCCGGTTTTTATACTGACATAAGGCTGTCACACGCTGTGATTTACTTTGAAGTATCAAATTCAGACGAACATTAAAACTCAAACCCATAAGTATATGAAAAACAATGAGATTGAAACCAAAGAACATGTAGTGATCACCCCGGAAAATCTTTTGGAACACTGGCAGGGCCACCGCCGGGTTACGCGAAGAGTGATCGAGGCATTTCCGGAAGATAAATTTTTCAACTACTCCGTTGGCGGTATGCGCCCCTTTGCTGACATGGTGATGGAGATGCTGGGTATGGCCGTGCCGGGACTGGAAGGACTGATTACCGGCAAATGGGTGTCTGGTGAGGAGGCCAATGCTCTTTTTTCAAAACGCGCTCCTTCAACCCGTGCCGAAGTTCTCCGTCTTTGGGATGAGACTACTGACAAAATCAACGAACTATGGCCACAGATACCGCCACACCGCTTTCAGGAGGTGGATGTTGCCTTCGGCCAGTACGAGGCTCCCATGCATTTTATAGTTTTCTACTGGATCGATAATGAAATACACCACCGTGGTCAGGCGTATGTATACCTCCGTTCGCTCGGCATTGCACCGCCTCCGTTCTGGGATCGTAACTGAAAAATTTAATAATTCTGCAGCAAACAGAAGCAGGCTTCTCCAAGCGGGAGAGGCCTTTATTTTTTATGAAAATATTTAAACAAGGAAAACTTTTGGCCGATTGCCTGCGTTTTAAAATCATACCGATCGGTATTAAATTACTTTAAAAGCATTTGTATGTCAAAAGCCGAACAAACCCGGGCATTCATTATAGAGAAAACGGCACCCGTGTTCAATAAGAAAGGTTTTGCCGGCACTTCACTTACCGACATAGAGGAAGCAACCGGTCTTACGAAAGGAAGCATCTACAGTAACTTCGCGAATAAAGACGAGGTTGCACTGGCAGTCTTTGATCATAATCTGAAGACAGTAAACACCATCATTCAGACTGAGATGAGCAAGTATAGTTCATCGCGCGAGCGATTGATGGTATATGCAAAAGTATATGGCAGGAATGTGCTGGATCATCCGTTCCCTGCGGGAGGCTGCCCTATTTTAAACACATCCATTGATGCAGACGATACACACCCCGAACTTCGCAAGCGGGCCAGCGCAGCAGTACTGGCATGGAAGGACAACATTACTACACTGATACGAAAAGGTATAAAAGACAAAGAATTTAAAAACTCAATCGATCCGGAGGAATTGGCGCTCACATTGGTAGCCATGATCGAAGGTGCCGTAATGATCAGCAAGGTAACGGGCAAGATCAACTATTTGAAAGCAGTTATGAAGTCGGTAGAAAAAATGATTAACGATCTGTAAAGTTTTTTTATAACACATTACATACCGATCGGTATGTAAATAGCAACAAACATCAATTAAAAAAATACTATGAAGACAACAAACAATACAATCCTGATTACGGGCGGTAGTGCTGGTATCGGATTTGAAATCGCGAAGCAGTTTGCCGGCAAGGGCAACAAGGTAATTATTACCGGAAGAAATGCAGAGCGTCTTGAACGTGCTGCAGCACAAATTCCCAATGCAACAGCTATTGTTGGCGATGTATCGCAGGCCGATGATGTAGAGCGACTTGTGAAAAGGCTATATGCCGAGTTTCCTTCCCTCAATGTAGTGGTTAACAATGCCGGAGCTGCACACTTGCATAACCTTTCAGACGGGACGGGTGCTTTTGAAAAAGCCAGCGAAGAATTTCTGACGAATTATCTTTCTATTGTTCGGTTGAATGAAAAGCTATTGCCCTTACTTAAAAAACAACAAGAGGCTGCCATTGTAAATGTATCTTCCGTTGTGGCCATTGCTCCCAATCACGCGCTGCCTTCGTATGGTGCCAGCAAAGCTGCTCTTCATTCCTATTCTCAATCGCTTCGTATAAGCCTGGAGAGAAACAGCGGTGTAAAAGTTTTTGAATTGATGCCTCCGCTGGTCAATACGGAATTTTCACAAGAGATTGGTGGTGAGAGAGGTATACCTCCGTCTGTAGTGGCAGAAGAACTGATCAATGCCTTCGATAAAAATGTGTATGAAATACATGTCGGGCAGACAGCCTATATTTATAAATTACACCTTTCATCGCCTGAAGAAGCGTTGAAAGCGCTGAATCCGGTTCAATAACATTTATCTAACAGACACATGAACGCATCTCCCGGGAAAATAGCGGTAGTGGGGTACAATCGTATTCCCTTCGCACGACATAATACCAACTATGCTAATGCCAGCAACCAGGACATGATGATTGCCGCGCTTAACGGACTGATTGAACGCTACAACCTGCAGGGCCAATTGCTGGGGGAGGTTGCCGGAGGCGCTGTTATAAAACACACCCGCGAGTTTAACCTGATGCGTGAATGTGTATTGGGAACATCGCTCAATCCGGCAACACCAGCCTGCGATATACAGCAGGCTTGTGACACAGGTATAGAAGCCGCTATATATATAGGTAACAAGATCGCACAAGGACAAATTCAAGTGGGTATAGCGGGTGGTGTGGACTCCACAAGCAATGTTCCTGTTGTGGTTAGCGAACGACTTCGCAAGATATTGCTCGAAGTACGCAGGGCTAAAACAACGGGCGCCCGCATCAAACAATTTTTGAAGATCCGCCTTAAAGACCTGGCACCGGAAGCACCGGGTATAGATGAACCACGCACGGGTCTGTCGATGGGTGGACATACCGAGATCACGGCTAAACATTACGGTATATCCCGCGAAGATCAGGACCTGCTGGCATTTCAAAGTCATCAGAAAGCTGTGAAAGCCTATGAAGATGGTTTCTTTAATGGCATGCTTACGCCATACCTCGGCCTGGACCGCGATAACAATGTGAGAAAGGATACAAGCCTCGAAAAATTGGCGAAGCTGAAACCGGCTTTCGATAAAGAGCATGGATCGCTCACAGCGGGTAACTCAACGCCATTTACGGATGGTGCTTCGTGTGTGTTGCTCGCCAGTGACGCTTGGGCTCGCGAACATGGCCTGCCGGTGTTAGCCTATATAACCTTTGCAGAAGTAGCCGCTATCGAGTATGTAAAAAATAAGCATAATTTATTGATGTCGCCAGTGTATGCTGCTACCCGTATGTTGAAGAAGGCCGGACTTACGTTACAGGATTTCGATTACTACGAGATACATGAAGCGTTTGCTGCCCAGGTGCTCGCTACCTTAAAGATATGGGAGAGTGCGGAGCTTATGAAGACGTTTGGATTTGATGCACCGCTCGGAAGTATAGATAGAAGCAAGCTCAATGTAAAGGGGAGCAGCCTTGCGGCCGCACATCCTTTTGCAGCTACCGGTGGCAGAATTATAGCCACCATGGCGAAATTGCTTCATGAAAAAGGTTCGGGCAGAGGATTTATTTCAATTTGCGCAGCCGGCGGTCAGGGCGTTACGATGATCATGGAGAAATAGTCGTTTGCTGCAATATCTATAAAGGAAGATGGAGTTACTTCCTTTATAGTATATATCTCAAAGCGCCAGCGTTAGTACTTCTGCCATCTCTTCTGCATCGAGCTTTACCGGATTGTTCTTGTTGTCTGAAGCACGAACAATCTTGTCAAGATCAGTGGATGTAACTCCTCCCTGTGAGAGGCGTGGAATGTTGAACTCGCTTGTCCAGGACTCTATCAGCGACAAAAGCGAATCGATATAATATTCGCCTGATTTACCATTGTTCTGCGAGAATAATTTTCCTGCCAGGGTATATTTGGTTAACGCTTCCGGATTGCCGGATGTTTGCCGTAATTTTTGTACAGTAAGTTTGTTAGCGGGTGCCATTAAAGCGCTGCAGATCACGCCATGTGAGATGTCAAAATATCCTCCTACCGCTGAAGCAAAACCGTGCACCAATCCGAGGCCGGCATTTGCAAGCGTAATACCTGAAAGGTAAGCTGCCAAGGCCATCGCTGTGCGTGCTTCAAGATTTGATCCATTGTGGTAGGCCTTGGGTAAAAATGCTGCTATCTGCTTCAGTCCCTCGTAAGCCAAAGCATCAGCGATAGGATTTGCGGCAGTCGATAAATAGGATTCCAGCAATTGCGTGAAAGCATCCATGCCACTCGCGGCTGTTATGGCAGGCGAGCAGCTCAACGTAAGTTGTGGATCAATAATCGTGGCATCCGGCACAAAGTTGTTGTGGCGTAAAGATTTTTTATATCCTGATTCACCCGTTTCGGATATCACGGCATTCTTGGTTGCTTCGCTGCCCGTGCCCGCAGTAGTTGGTATAGCAATAAAAGGTATCTTTACTCCGGGATGATTCTTCGTGCCCACGCCTTCGAGATAATCTTTTACAGGTTCCTGTAATGGAAGCATGGCGGCTATAGCTTTACCGGCATCCAGCACACTGCCACCACCGATGGCTACAACTACTTCGGGTATAGATGCTGCAAAGAGATTAACCGCGCGGTCGATCATGGCTGGAGTTGGCTCCCGATCAATCGCGTAATGATTTATAGTATATCCGGTCGATTGAAGTTGATCATATACCTGCTGACCATACGATGATGCCATAAATGAATGCGCACCGGTAATCAATACTATTTTTTTACCAAGCGGTTTTATAACGGAAGATAATACAGAGATTTTCCCCACACCAAAATGCAGCGAAGGCGTAGCAGCAAATGCGAATGTGTTTGTCATCATTACATTATTTCTTTGCAGGGAAAAGCATTTTGTGTTTTATGCCTTCGCGCGGCTTGACCATCCACGGTGCAACTAAATCGCGCCATTCGAGATAGTGTGCCGTTTCCTTATGAGCGGCTACGGCCTGTTCTGTTTCATACGCTTCATATAAAACAAATTTGCCAGGATCTTTGTCATCCTGCAGAATGTCAAAACGGAGGTTGCCAGCTTCCTTAATCGAACTTTCGTGATTCTTTTTGGTAGCAACGATAAAAGCTTCTACGTGTTCTGGTTTTACATATACGTGTACGATGGTTGCAATCATATTGGTTCGGGTTAGTTTATATCAATAATCTAGTTTGCAGATGTATTTATTTCCGTCTTTTCGGCCCATTCAAGCCCATTGGGAAGATCAGCCGTATTGAATTCGAGATGAACAACTCTTCTGTGTTTTTGACTTCTTGCTTTGGAAGATGCATGCAACAACAGTGGCTTCATAATATGGATACCACACGCGGCAACTTCACATGTATAGGGAATTGAACTTTGTGTAATGAGGCTGATCTCTTCATCAGATAATTTTTTATTGTGCGACCCTAAAACAACTTTCAAAGCACCGTTTGTGTCATTCGTGTCATCAAGGTGAATGCGAATCGTAATCGTGTCCTTCAAAATTTCTTCCGGAGGACAAACGCCATAGCTGTCTCCCTTTTTAGTCCAGCCGGTAAATCCTTCCGTTTCTATCTTTTCTTTTACATGGATAGAAATATCCTGATGCCAGGTTACATACCAGTTTGATTCTGGCGTCTTATCGAAAAATATAGCTTTCGTAAGGAAGAGATTCGCATTGATCTTTTTAAGTATATGCTGCAGATTGGAATTAAGTAGTAAGTTTTTCAGCTCAGGAATTTCCTGCAATAAATTTCGTAAAGCATGAACATTCTCTGGTTGTCCCGTTGCTCTTAGATGATTGTGAAGCATCATCTTGATCTGGTTCACTTCCTTTTTGCCAAACACATGGTGAAGAATAACCGAACCCGTCTTGCTTAACTTCTGAATATTGTTCTGTAGCGATGCATTGTTGAATTCGTATTGGTAAAGATCGAGCGCGCGTTCCAACGTATCTTTAATTCTGCGCTTGAGTCTTTCAGGAGCAATAACCTTAATGCGATTGCCAAATCCCAGTATCTCGCGCTCCAATTCAAAGTTAAGTTGCACTTTCAACGAGAACACTACACCATTGGGAAGCGTTTCTATAACTTGCTGGGAGTGGTGCAACGGCTTGGTAATAATATAGGGCGCTGTTTCATTATCAGCATGGAGCACCACATTTTCCGCCTGCCCGTTTTCATTCACCGATACGCCAATCACATCATGAAGATATGTAGGCAGATGAAACTTAGTGCGCGGTATATATTTCAGTTCACAGTCTTTAATGCTGATGATACGATCGAGCGCAAGATTTAAAATCGGTGTATTCTTTTTACGAACGCCGAGCACGAACCAGCGATTTCTATACTCTTTCAAATAGTATGGATGAAAAGGAAATGTACTGGCGCTTCGCGCTTTAAACGATTGATAACAAAGCTCTACTGTACATTGGTTGGTAATAGCCTTGTAAAGCGTATCAATATGTTCAAGCCCCTTCAAATTTTCGTTCTTCTCAAAATCAATTACGGGTTCCTGGTTTGTTTTGGCAGCGTGAATCTTGCTTTCCAGGCGCTGTACCATGCCGCTTAATTCCTGAAAATGACTGAATCCTTTGAATTGTCGTAATATTTCTACCACCTCGGTAAGCTTACCAAGATCCTGATCAGTGAGTGGTATATTGGTAATAGAATATTCCGGGTCTTCGTACGTATAATACTTTTTCTCCAGCACAATGATCGGTGCATTGTATCCGAGCTTGTCGCTGCGCATCATTTGTATATCCATCTGAATGGATCGGCGACTCATCCCTTTATCAATACCTTCATATTCATAAAGTGCTTCGGAGCATGCATCGATAAGGTCTTCCAGTGTCCATCTGCGATGTCTGTTTCGCAGACAGTTGTCGATAGTACGATAGCGGATTAAAGCGTTACGGTTGACAGGCATGGCATAAAAAAACAAAAATATTTTCACTGCGCAAAAAGACTGCGCAGCAGAACAACAATTTTGAATCGTCAATTGAATGACATGATGATTGTGAATGCGCTGCCCTCCCCTTCGAATGGAAGGGGAGGTTTATAAACGGAAAAGAGATGTTTACCGAAATATATTCCGGATTCGCCACCAGATATTTCGTAGTCCGAATCTGCGTACACACACTCCTCCCGCGGTCACAGGGTAGGAAAAGCCAACAACATCTTCATGCATCACGACATCAAAAGATGTGGTCTGTGATAGGTTTATTTCAGAATTAACATAGCCTATAAATAAAAATTCAATAGTGTCTGAGTAGACACCATCAGGGATACTAAGTGTAAATTTCCCCTCATGATCCGTTACCGTTGTATGGGATGTTCCTTTTAAGACTACATTTACACCTGGCATTAGTGAAGTATCAGATGCTGCACGTACAGTTCCTTTTATAACTCTAACACCTATAGTATCAATCTGCAAATGTTGATCGTTTTCCGGGAATAAAGTTCTTTCGGAATGTATAGGGGGTGCTGCTGGCGGCAAAGCATTTGACGGATTGGCTAAAAACATCAGGAATATACCGAATATAGGGCCAGGCATCCAACTGGGCGTTGTAGACGTATACTCTTTCAATTGATTGGAACGAAACCGGCCACAAGTGTTGGAATGCTTCACGAAATATTCTTTGATCCGATCTTCGTCCCAGGTTGTAAAGTCAATCACTTCTTTCTGGCAGCTTGAGCAAAAACCTCCGTGCTTTGTCTTGCTGAAGTTGCTCCATTTTTCATGGCACGGTTGGGGAATGGTAAGCGTAAAGCGATCTTTCATTTGATATTAGATTTAGTATCGGGAAGATGACGGGAACGCCTTTTTTCCATAAAAGATTTAAAGATTTTTACTGCGCAAAAAGACTGCGCATCCTGTGCAGAATTTTGGATCGTTAAATAAAAACAATTATGACTATTACAGGAACAGATCTTAAAAACGCAGGTTTCGCAGAAGGCAAGGCTATTGGTATAGCGCTTCAACTCGTAACAAAAGAGTATGGCGATAAGAGCCGCGAAGATGTTCTCTTGTTGTTTGGGCAGGTGCTAAAAGATCCAGCATCATTTCTGGAAGATTCAAAGCTTTCCGCACTTGCCAAAGCTATCATGAAGCCAGTAACAGATATTGTCGCATTGTCAAGTGAGGTTAAGCCTTATCAGATATATGGAGCGGATGCCATTGAACAGGGTGCATTAACACAAATGGAAATAGCTTTGAAACTGCCGGTAACTGTAGCAGGTGCGTTGATGCCCGATGCCCATCAGGGATATGGTTTGCCCATTGGTGGTGTGTTGGCTACACATAATGCGGTAATCCCTTACGGTGTAGGCGTAGATATAGGTTGCCGTATGTGTATGACGCTATATAATATACCGACAACTGTATTGAATGAAAAGAGAGAAGATCTTAAAAAAGTATTAACAAACAATACCCGTTTTGGGGTGGCTACGTTCCAAAAGCCGAAAGACGATGCCATTTTTGAGCGAAAAGAATTTAGTGAACTTACCGTAGTGCGTGCGCTAAAAGATCGTGCATGGCAGCAGATCGGTTCTTCCGGAGGTGGAAATCACTTTGTTGAATTTGGCATCGTAGAGATAATCAGTGCTATAAACGAGTTTAACGTTACTCCTGGTACCTATATAGCATTGCTGTCACACTCCGGTTCGCGTGGACTCGGGGCCAGCATTGCACGACACTATACCGATATTGCGATGAATGTCTGCAAGCTTCCACAAGAAGCAAGGCACCTGGCATGGCTCGACCTTGATTCGGAAGCGGGGCAAGAGTATTGGCTTGCCATGAACCTGGCGGGCGACTATGCCTCGGCTTGCCATCACCAGATACATGAGCGAGTAGCCATTGCATTGCGCGAAACGCCAATGGCAATGATTGAGAACCACCATAACTTTGCATGGAAAGAAAAAGATGCAGTGGGCAACGAGATCATTGTGCACCGCAAAGGAGCAACACCGGCAGCACAAGGTGTACTCGGTATAATTCCGGGATCCATGGCTACACCCGGATTTATTGTTCGTGGCAAAGGGAGCGCTGCTTCCATAAACTCTGCATCACACGGAGCGGGCAGAACCATGTCGCGTACCAAAGCCAAGCAGACTATACTTCCGGGGCAGGTAAATAAATTTCTGAAGCAGGCAGGTGTAGAGCTGATCGGTTCCGGCCTTGACGAAGCGCCAATGGCCTATAAGGATATACATCAGGTAATGAATGCACAGAAAGACCTGGTTGATGTACTTGGATCCTTCATGCCCAAGATCGTACGTATGTGTGGCGATGAACGATTTAAGGAAGTTGATTAGTGATAGGAAGGATATAAATGAATATGAACACGTTTTTAAATCACCAACAAAGGCCGCCCGGCGGCCTTTGTATTTTACTAACCAAGTAGTATCATTTGCTCGAATTTTCAACGATTGGTTGAAAATCATAATTCTGGTGAATAACGCTTCCTCAGAAATTCCGACCCGGGAATTTTTGACTTATATAGTTTAATTGATTTGATTAGAAGTTACAAAACGTAACCCTTTACTTTCATGCAAACCGATATACCCGGTGTTTTTACTGAATATATAATACTGGTAGGTGCTATACTGGTACTTATTATGCTGGCGCAGAAACTTCGCATAGCCTATCCGATAGTATTGGTTATTGGTGGCCTCGTTTTAAGTTTTCTGCCGGCCATGCCAGCCATACGCATTCAACCGGAAATGATCTTTATTATTTTTCTGCCGCCGCTGTTGTATGAAGCGGCATGGTATACTTCATGGAAGGAATTTTGGAGGTGGAGGAGAGTTATCGGCAGCTTTGCTTTTCTGGTGGTAATCGTAACATCTTTTGTGGTTGCGTTGGTGTCCAGCTCTGTAATTCCCGGATTTACTATGGCGCTTGGGTTTTTATTGGGCGGCATTATATCGCCACCCGATGCGGTGAGCGCTTCTGCCATTCTCAAGTATGTAAAAGTACCCAGGCGGATGTCGTCTATATTAGAGGGCGAAAGTTTACTGAATGATGCATCCAGCCTTGTGGTGTTCCGCTTCGCGTTAATCGCCGTGGATACAGGTAGATTTGTCTTTCACGAAGCTGCACTCGATTTTGTCCTGGTTATTGTAATAGGTATAGCAATAGGATTAGCCATTGGTATGGTATATTTCATTATTCACAAATGGCTGCCAACCGATTCTAACATCGATATCGTGCTCACACTATCGGCTCCGTATGTGATGTATCTTACAGCAGAGCACTTTCATTTCTCCGGTGTACTCGCTGTAGTTAGTGGCGGGTTGTTCCTTTCGGCCAGAAGCCATTTATTTTTGAGCCACCGAAGCCGGCTTCGGGGTAGCACAGTATGGGCGGCTGTGAGTTTTATTTTTAACGGACTGGTATTTATGCTCATTGGCCTTGAGCTGCCGGAAGTAGTTCATCAACTAGGTTCAGTTAGCCTGTCGGAAGCGATAGGATATGGTTTGTTAATCTCAGTCGTGCTGATGATAACACGTATAGGCTGTACGTTGTTTGCGGCTTACTTTACGATTTTTATTAGTCGCTACATTACCACAGCCGATAACCGGCCGGGCTTGCGGGCTCCTTTTGTAATAGGCTGGGCAGGTATGCGGGGTGTGGTGTCGCTGGCGGCGGCACTGTCGGTGCCTATATACCTTTCTGATGGTACGGCTTTCCCTCAGCGCAATATGATCCTGTTCATCACATTTACCGTTATCCTGTTTACACTGATTATACAAGGCCTTACGCTACCGCTGGTAATCCGCTGGATGAAACTGGAAGACCCTGATCAACTCCTGCCGGAAGAACTACAAAGCCAGAAGATTCTTGAGAAACTGACCGCTCATAGTCTGAGATTCCTGGAAGAAAACCACAAACAGGTGCTGGCTCAAAGTATACCGTTGCAGCAATTGAAAGCTCGCCTGGAAAACGATCTGGAAGATATCCGCGCCTCCGTTGATCATAAAGAATTCCCGGAAGTTTACCTGCAGATGCTGGAGCAGCAACGCACGTTACTTCATGAGCTTAATAAGGATACATCTCTGGAGGAAGAAGTGATCAGGAAATATCACGGTATGCTGGATATAGAAGAAGAAAAAATACGTGTTAAATACAACAAGTAACAGGTTGCATATTGCTCACCATAACGATCAAGGTATAACGGCCAATGCTTCAAGCTTCCGGATCAGGATTGCTTTGTCTGCTTCCGATTTCGCGAACGAAAGTGCCTGCTCAAAGTGAACCTTCGCTTTTGCGCGATCAACAGAAGCATACAGCTCGCCCAGCAGTGTGAAGTATAAATGATTGGAATCGAGTTTTAATTTTTCTGCTTCACGAATGGCTTCTTCAATGCTGTTGGCTTTTGAGAGTGCGTATGTTCTGTTTAATGCTGCTAACGGTGAGTACTCCAGCTGTAATAGTTGATTGTGAAGTTGCAGTATATTTTCCCATTTTTCAACACTGTCATCTTTGTGTGTATGCCAGTAAGCGATGGCAGCTTCCAGGTGATATTTGGAGAGACGTGTGCCGCGCGCGGCCTGGTTCAAATATATACCTCCTTTAACAATGAGTTCCTGGTTCCAGAGGCTTGCATCCTGGTCTGCATAAAGAATAAGCTCTCCATTCTGGTCGGTGCGCGCATCAAAGCGTGAAGCATGAAAACACATGAGTGCAAGCAATGCGTTGGCTTCTGGTATATTGGTAGCCGAATGCTCTACCAGCATATAGTTGAGTCGCATGGCTTCAACACACAGATCTCTGCGTATAACAGCATTCTGCAGGGAGGGATGATAGCCTTCGTTGAAGAGCAAGTATAGTGTTTTAAGCACAGCATCAAGTCGCTCCTGTATTTCGGAAGGTGAGGGCATCTCCATTTTTATCTGCTCTTCACGAAGCTTTTCTTTGGCGCGAAACAGTCGCTTGTTGATCGTTTCTTTATTGGTGAGGAAAGCATCGGCAATTTCATCAATGCCAAAGCCGCAGAGAATACGAAGCGACAGCCCGATCTGCGATTCTATAGGAATGCTGGGATGGCAGATAGCAAACATCATCTGCAACTGACTATCCTGTATATTCTGTTCGGAAAGATCAATTTCCACTTCATCACCAACCGGCAACCCGGATGTTATTTGTGGCGCCACCTTTTTGGCGAAAATGGACTCTCTATGCAAGTGATTCTTTGCCTTGTTTTTTGCAACGGTATATAGCCATGCAGTTGGATTTTGAGGAATACCTTTTTGTCCCCACGATTCTGCCGCAAGCAAGAACGTTTCACTCACTATATCTTCCGCTACTTCGGTATGCTCCAGGCCAAAAACTTTTACCAGCACAGAAACAATCTTGCTGAACTCCATCCGGAATAAGTGAGGTATAAGTTCGCCGTTCTCCATAGAAAGATAAATGCCTCTGCAAGGTACAGAGGCATTTTAGATTTTTAGTCCATTAAAATGATTGGGCGCACTTCCACAGAGCCTCCCACAGTGAGGATTGGGCAACCTTTGGCAAGTTCGATCGCATCTTCCAATGTATCGGTCTTTACGATGCTATAGCCGCCAATGGCTTCTTTCAGTTCTACATAGGGCCCGTTGGTAACTACATTATTCGGCTTTACTACAGAGCCGCTGTGTTCAAGGCGATTGCCGCGTGCCGAAAGCTTGTTTTGAGCAGCAATGCTGCCAATCCAGTCTTGCCACGGCTTGGTGATTTGCTGCAATTGTTCTGGCGATAACTGGTTGCCGCTTGCAGACTCTCTGCGGAATACTAATAAGAACTCTTTCATTTGTTGAGAATTTTAAGTTGAACATAATTGACTTTCAACTCCAAGACAAATGGTTTTCGGGGGATTGGACGGAAGCGAGATAATTTTTTAAATAAAAAAGAGACTACTAAAGTCTCTTGAAGTTTCTTTTTGCAAGGAAAAAATGATCCTATTTGATCAAACCTGCCTTTTTTAAATTTCTCCGGGCCCGTTCAATTTTATCTTTAAAAGGAGCAATCTCTCCCTTCTCTAACTTTTGGACGAAGTCTTGTAACTGCCCCAATTTTTCGTTAGTCAGTTTATTTTTCTTATTCTGCTTTGCTAGTGTAGCCATTTTAGATACTGTTAGCATTTTAAAGTTACAATTTTCTCTTCGAAACTAAAAGGTATTCAAATGACAATCCATCCCTGAAAGACGCAATTCCCCCATTTGAACCCCCTTTTATTTCGTAAAGAGGTTCGATTTGTTTCCAATGCCTCGTTATAATTTTCCTATATATTTCAGCTCGTTGCTTGTTGCTTCCTTCGATATGTACCATTGCATTAGGTGAGTGATCAAAGAAAATTGATAGTGTTGATATAACTGTATAAAATGTAGTCACCGCGTCTCCATTATTACTCTGAACTTTGTCATCTATACGAAAATTGCCAGATTCATTATCGTATATCATATCGCCAAATCCCCAATTATAATATCGTTGCCCGCCTTTTTCGATGGGTGAGAATACTACAAGTTTAGGGATCACTTCTTTTCCTTGACTAAGAAAAATAAAGAATAATTCGTCTCTTTCGGCTATATAACCATCATTCAGAAACGGGTAAGTATTTTCAATCATTCACAAACAACTTTCATGTTTGGATATATACAGATATCCAATAATTATATATAGGTTCCCAATATAGATGTTTTACTTACTTGGTGCCAAAAAATCTCTCACATCTCTATTTAATGCTCTTGCAATTTCATACAACATTTCAGAATAATTGCAAGAGATAAGCAGAAACAATACCTGGCGTCAATAAAAAAGCCAGCGGTTGCCGGCTCTCTTTGCAAATACTACAATAACACTTTCTACGCATGGGCGCTGTTGGCAGCCAGCGCAGGATCGTGTTTATATTTGAACATAAATGGAAATACAATTCCCAATATCAATGTATACCCCGCGAAAGCGAACCATATACTCTGCCAGTCGCGAACGCCTTCCGTTGTAAAATAATCTACAACCCATCCGCTAAGCATACCTCCCAGAAAAGCACCCAGACCATTAGTCATAAACATAAACAGTCCTTGCGCACTTGAAAGAATGGAGTTGTCGGCTTCATTTTTTACAAAAAGAGAACCGGAAATATTGAAGAAGTCGAATGCCATTCCGTATATGATCATGGAGAGCACCAGCAGTATAAATCCATCTCCCGGGTTTCCTATACCAAACAATCCGAAGCGCAGCACCCAGGCGAAAATACTTATAAGCATTACTCTCTTTATGCCGAAGCGTTGTAGGAAGAAAGGTATAGTAAGAATGAACAGTGTTTCCGAAATCTGTGAGATAGACATCAGTATACTGGGATGTTTCACTGCAAATGAATCCGGGTAACTGGCACTGAAGTCGTGGATAAAAGCTTCGCCAAATGTATTGGTAATCTGCAATGCTGCTCCCAGAAACATAGCGAAGAAGAAAAAGATCGCTGTTCTTGGTTTGGTAAAAAGTATAAAAGCGTCCAGCCCCAGCGTTGAGAGTAGTGACTTGCTTTTTTGGGCACGCGTTGGTGGGCAGGCAGGTAATGTAAAAGCATATAGCCCCAGCACTACGCCGGCTGTTGCACTTACATAAAGCTGAATCGGGCTCAACGACCATTTGCCAAGATCAATTACCCACATGGCAACCACAAACCCTACGGTTCCCCACACGCGAATGGGCGGAAAGAATTTTACAATGTCTATACCTTCCTTCTGCAACACAGCATACGATACCGAATTGTTGAGCGCAATGGTGGGCATGTAAAACATGGAGTTCACCAGCATGGCAATATACATGGCGCTATAATCTGTGATCTGCGCTGCGTAGTATAAAGCGGCTGCACCAACGAGGTGGCAAATTCCTAAAAGGCGCTCGGCATTTACCCATCGGTCGGCAACAATGCCCATAATGGTGGGCATAAATAAAGAGGCAATTCCCATAGTGGCGTAAATGCTGCCTACTTCTTTTCCGGAAAATTTGAGCGTAACGATCATATAACCGCCCATGGAGATCAGCCAGGCACCCCAGACAAAAAACTCCAGGAAATTCATGAGGATAAGACGGTTCTTAATATTCATCAAGGTTCGGGTTCGGGTAGAAATTCTTAATTATCAGGTTTTTGAAGTCGCCAATATAAAGGCATTTTATTCAAAAATTAAGAATTTTTAGTATCTGTGTGAAGAATATATAGATCAGAAACGGCTATTGTTGTTGCTATTGCTTTATATCAAACGGTTCCATGGATTTTTTAATTACTTCCGCAATGATTTGACCGGCAGGCGTAATCGAAAATATTTTTTTTTGAACAGGATCAGCCCTGATTCTGAAACGGGAAAAAGCGATTCGGTTTAATAAGTTTTCAGTGAATATATGCACGGACTAATGCGCGACTGCCGCTATTGATCGCCATGAGTTTTTCTGTTGATGGATAGATAATTCATTTTGTCGCGATCAACCCTATAGAATGTCGTTAACCACCAACTCCGGGTTGAATTTCTTGTCATAAGTTTGTCATGTAAACAACGTAATCATCACAATAAACAATAGCATTATGGAAACCACAGAAAAAATCGAAATCACCGTTGAAACAGTCGTGAAGGCACCTGTTGAAAAAGTATGGGCAACCTGGAGTGAACCGCAACACATCACAAAATGGTGCCAGGCATCAGACGATTGGCATGTGCCGTATGCGGATAACGATTTGCGTACGGATGGTAAATTCAGAACTACCATGGCTGCTAAAGATGGCAGCATGAGCTTTGACTTTGACGGTGTATATACCAACGTTGAAAAACACAAAGTGATTGAATATGCCATTGCTGATGGTCGCAAAGTAAAAGTGGTTTTTACGCCTGACGGAAATGAAACGAAAGTAACAGAGACTTTCGAAGCAGAAGGTGTCAATCCGATCGAAATGCAACGTGGAGGCTGGCAGGCTATATTGGATAATTTCAGAAAGTATACCGAAGCTAACTAAGCACTTACTGGCCCACATGTATTGTTTGTGAGCAGGAGAGAAGGCCGAAAGGTAGCTTTCTCTCACTCGCCCTTCGTAACGTATGGATACACCACTTTAGTAAGCTCGATGCTTTATTAGTAAAAAACAGAATCAACTAAAAAGTCAAACGATGACGTCCAAGAATCAAATTAAAATTGTTGCCGAACCTGGCAAACAAGAGCTCTATATCTACCGCGAATTTGATGCTCCGCGCGAAGCCGTATACCGTGCCTTTGTTGAGCCCGATCTGGTGGTGCAATGGCTCGGGCCCCTGAATATGGAAATGCGCATTGATAAATACGACATACGAACCGGTGGTTCTTACAGGTATATCCATGCTGATGGAAAAGGCAATGAATATGCTTTTAATGGCGTAGTGCATGAAGCCATCGCTCCCGAGCGTGTGATACAAACTTTTGAATTTGAAGGATTGCCTGAACGCGGGCATGTAAGCCTGGATACTGCGTTGTTTGAGGTGCTTCCGAATAACCGCACACGGCTGGTGATGCACTCTGTGTTTCGTTCGCTGATGGCGCGCGATGGTATGATCATGTCTGGAATGGAAAGAGGATTAAGTGAAGGCTTTGCCCGCCTCGATGAACTGCTGACCGTCAAAGTGTCGTAAAACTTAATAGCTCATTTACTAAACTATATATTTACCCTGATTTATATGACAAAGGAATTTTGGATCAACCTTCCGGTAAAAGATGTAAAGAAGTCGAAAGAATTTTTTACGAAACTTGGTTTCTCATTTAACCCACATGCAGGCGGTGGTGAAAACTCGGCCTGTTTGCTGATGGGTAATGAAAATATAGTAGTGATGCTCTTTGAAGAACCAACATTCAAGAGCTTTACGAACCATGCGATTACCGATACAAAACAATCGACAGAAGTGTTGTTGTCTTTTGATGCGGAGAGTCGCTCTGAAGTAGATGCTATAGCCGCCAAAGTAAAAGCTGCCGGCGGCGCAGTTGTGAATGGCCCTGGCGACAGCCAGGGATGGATGTACGGTATGGTCTTCTCCGACCTCGATGGCCATTGCTGGAACGTGCTGTATATGGACATATCTAAAATGCCAAAAGCATAGTAAGTATTAGTACGCCTTTCTCCTATTCCCCGAGAAATCAACTATATAAACCTCTTTTGTATTTTCCGGTATGGCAATTATCCTGGATGATTGCGATAGATATCCTGAGCCATAATAGAGTTCCTGCTTGCGGGTTGTGCCATTATGGAAGATAATTTCAGCGTAAGCATCGTGAGGTTTTGCTCTCAGAATGGTTGCGTTTTTTGTTGTATTTCGTTCGAACACGCGAAGGCTGTCACGGTTCATAGTGCTGATCCATAAACGATTGTTGTGCGAGCCGGCCAGCTCAATCAATCCTTTGGCATCTTTGTCTATAAAGAAATTGCTTTGTGTTACCGGTATATTTTTGAAAGTGCTGTTGCCGTTGCCGAGCATGCAGGTTCCAATGCCGGCATCGTAATATCCTGTTAGCGGATCGGCTGCGTATGAATTGCCAACGGCGAGCACGTCCATATAGCTGTCGTTATTTATATCCGTAGTAATAATGCCGAATATAGGCGATAACTGTGCAGCTACAGGAAGTGGTGATATTTTGAATTTTCCCTTGCCTACATTTTCCATATACGAGGATGCCATTTGGTTACTCTGATAGATAATGGCGTCTTTCAATGTTTCAGACGGAAAGATATCGGCAAAAGTTTTGCTGCCATACAAACTATACTTTCGAAGTGTCTTCTTTAAGCCGGCCATCTGGTCAGTCATGGTTTCGCGCGGGTATACCGGGTATTCCTTGTGTTGGATATAGCGAGTGACGAAAGGATCAAATGATCCGGTGTTGTCGAAATCTTTTGCGTAAATGCACACGGGTTCGGATGTGGAAGCCTGGTATATAGAATTTAATCCCAGGTTTCCGCAGATATAGTCGGTATCACCATCGTTATCAAAGTCGCTGCCGGTTATGCTATTCCACCATCCTGGTTGGCCTGCATAAGCAGTAGTGAACTTCTTTCCCTGCTCATTGTGAAACAACGATATAGGCATCCATTCGCCTACCATGGCGAGGTCTATCCAGCCATCATTATCAAAATCAGTCCAAAGAGCGGAAGTGACCATCCCTATATTTTGAAGTGATGGCGCTAAAGATGCTGTAGCGTCTGTAAAATGCCCTTTGCCATCATTTTGTAAAATATAGCTTCTTGGTGACTGCGGATATTCCAATGGGCGCACGCGTCCTCCCACGAACAGATCAAGGTCGCCATCACGGTCGTAATCGCCTGCAATAACACAACTTCCGCTGCTTTCTACAGGTGGCAGGGAAGCCGTATCGATTGTGAATCCATTGCCGGTATTGCGATAAAGCCGGTGTTGATAGCGTGAACCACTTTTGCCAAATTCCGAGCTTCCGCTTACGGCATATAGGTCCATGTCACTGTCATGGTCTGCATCAAAGAGAAGCAAACCCATATCCTCCTGATCTTTTTCAATCGCTGCTATAGCTGAAAAGGTGCCATCTTTTTGTTGAAGGAATGCCCGTGTTGGTTTATGAGCCGCACCACCTACCAGGAAGTCGTCCAACCCATCATTATTGATATCACCTGCTGCTATACCGGGACCGTCCTGTGAATATTTGCGTGGTAATGTAGCGGTTGATTTAAAATCTATATAGTCATCTTCCGTGTGTTTATAGCGAATACTATATTTTGCAGATACTTCATTAAAAAGTGTATTCCGTTGCGCCAATAAGGGTGTTGTTTTTTGTGCATCTTTTTCGAAGAGTGTTATGGTTTGATCGGCCTTTACCTTGTAGACCTCCTGTGCGTAGCCTCCCGGCCAGATAATTTTTAGCGTATCGATCATTGTGTTACTTCCCAGACCAAAGTGAATAAAAGGTTCTACGCTGGACTGATATCCTCGATGAACCTGGTGCTCCCGATATTGTTTTTTACCACGCGTACGGATCTCTACTTTGGTTCCCAGTCCATTCAGATTTCCGCGATGTCCCTGTAATTTTATCCGCAGATAGTGACCGGTTTTATTTTCATCGTTGGTAATTGTATTCTGATATACAAAAGCCTTATCGTTAATGTTATTCGTGACAAGGTCAAGGTCGCCATCGTTATCGAAGTCTGCATACGCTGCACCATTTGAATACGATGGCTGATTCATTCCCCATGCCGCGGCCTGATCTGTAAAGGTAAGATCACCGTTATTTCGAAATATACCATTAGGCTTCTTTACGCCTTCCAGCCCACTCAATACCTGTATGGCTTTCTGAAGACGCGCTTCGTCTGTGCCAAACATGGAGGATTCGCTGCTGTAGGCAACAAAGTCCAGGTCCGTAATGTCTTTTTTGTATCCGTTGGTGATAAATATATCCTGCCATCCATCGTTGTCATAATCGGCAATGAGTGCGCTCCAGCTCCAATCGGTAGCATATATACCAGCCAGGTATCCGATGTCACTAAATGTACCGTTGCCGTTGTTAAGTTGTAATACATTGCGCACATATTGTGGTTGATAATTCATCTGCAGGTTCTTCATAAAGCGGTCGTAACCGATAGAAGAGAACATGGTTTTTTGACGAAGGTTGTCTTCCGGCATCATATCAACGGCCACAATGTCGTTCAGGCCATCGTTGTTAATGTCACCGGCATCTACGCCCATGCCATTGTATTCCTGATGCTTGAGGTATTTGCTGACCTGATTCGTAAACGTTGAGTCGCGGTTATTAATATACAGATGATCGTTGGACAGAAAATCGTTCGCAGTATATACATCCGGAAAGCCATCATCATTAAAATCATTCACTACAATGCCGAGTCCCCAGCCTTCTGCCAGTACACCGGCTTTACCCGACACTTCGCTGAAGACGGGTATATTATCGCTACCTGTTCCCTCATTGCGAAAGAGCTTGTCAACGCTTTTGCCCTTTCCATTGCTTTGCTGGCCAATAGGCGTGTTGCGCGTATATAACTCCAGCGCATTGGTAAGTAAATACATATCCAGGTCTCCATCCAGATCATAGTCAAGAAATGCAGCTTGTGTTGAATAGCTTCTGTCGGCTAATCCTGCTCTTTCAGCAACTTCTTCAAAAACCGGAATGCCATTTTCGCCAATGCCTCTGTTCAGAAAAAGCAAATTTGGCGATGATTTATCTGCATGCGGATTAATGGTAGCGATGTAGATGTCTAACAGAGAATCTTGATTGATGTCGATTACGGATACGCCTGTACACCAAAACTTTGTCTGCACATGTGCATCTTCGGTTGCATCCTTAAAATGAAATTCACCTTGATTCAGATATAGCCGGCTGCTAACCATATTGCCGGCAAAGAACACATCCATGAGCCCGTCATTGTTGAAATCGCCAATGCCTACGCCTCCTCCGTTGTATATATATTCAAATCGCAACGCGTTCATGGTGTCTGATTCAGTCAGTACATTGCTAAAATCTATACCGGTACGTGATGCATCCAGCAGATGGAATTGTGTTTTGCTTTGGCTACATCCTGTAAACAGTGCAAGCAGGCCGAAAAAACTACATATATAGTGACGCATGAGGCGATAGCAGTTTATGAGTTGGTTGACTTATCCTTAAATTATATAATCCGGCACATATTTCATCGTGCGCTAAACATTTCATAGAGGATTCGAAAGAAAAAAGCCGGCCCTGTATTATCAGCGGCCGGCATACAATATAGTTATGCTAACAGTCTAATACCCGGGGTTTTGGTCGGTCTGATCAATCTTGTCGTTATTGTCTATTTCAGATTGTGGAAGAGGTAACAGTTCGTACTTGTTCGGTGCAAAGTATGACAGGGGATCGGTAGTAAATTTCCCTGCTTTTCTCCAGCGGAGTATATCAAAATTACGTACTTCCTCACCTGCCAGCTCCACCATACGCTCGTGCATGATCGCTTTCATGATTTCATCCTTTGTTCCTGTGGGATAATCCGCTGTAGGATATAGTGGCATATCAACACTCGGACGTGCACGGGTTTTATTCAGATAGGTAATGGCTTGTGCCGGTGTGCCAATTTCATTCTCTACTTCTGCTGCCATCAAGTATACATCTGCATAGCGGAACATACGGTAGTTGATGCCGATCTGGTCGTAAAATCCGCCTGGGTCAAGTTTATACATGATGGAGTATTTCTTCCAGCTTATCTTTTGCGCTACTCCTTTAAAGATAGAACCATCCCCGCGTTGATCTCCTGCTGTGAGTATTTTAGGAGAAGAAGGGTTTCCATAAGTATCACCTGTAAAGTAAAAATTGAATTTCAGACGTGGATCATCATCTTCAAATTCTGCCAGTAGTTTATTGGAAGGAATCAGGTTTCGCCAGCCAATAGCAGAATATTCCTGCGAGCGTATCCACGAGTCGTTAGGGCCGCTGGTATTTCCATCGGCATCCCAGTTATAGTTTCCGTTGGATGTATACGATACTTCCCAGATCGATTCTTTGTTGTACTCGGTTTCCTCGCGGAAGTTATCAAAGTAGTCGTCCATCAGTGGATTGCCTCCGCTTACGCTTTCCCCATAGTCTATAACACTTTCCAGTAAAGGTTTTGCGTTGGTATAGTCAAGGTTTAACAGGTATGTTTTTGCCAGTAAAGTTTGCGCAGCAATACGGCTTGCCCTGCCGAGATCATTACCGGAATAAGACTGCGGCAAATCGCTTTGTATGGCGATAAGCTCAGACACTATAAAGTTATAAATGTCTGCCGCGGGTGATTTGGGTTTTGTATCGTTGATTGTTTCGGCATATTGTGTATAGAGCGGCACCCCTCCCCAGAATTGATATAATTGGAAGTATGCCCATGCACGCAGAAAGCGCGCCTCGGCGATATAGCGTTTCTTTAGTGTCTCGTCCATGGCTATATCAGCGCCTTTTACGATTACACCGTTGGCCCGGTGAATGAGGCGGTATAGCTCCGTCCACACGCTGGTAAGTATAGGGTTTGATGGATTGTGTGATCCTATCAATATCTGGTTACGCGGTGTTTCCAGTTGACCGCCTCCGCTGGCCATTTCATCAGAGCGAAGGTCGTTGAGGAAGAACCACTCGCGCGAAACGAGATTGGTGCTTTGCAAAATAGAATACACACCGGTGAGTGCAGTAGATAATTCTGCTGCTGTTTTATAGTATGTATCTACCGTAAAATTGTTCGGCGTTTTTCTGTTCAGGTCGCTTTCACTGCAGGAATTTGCAAGAAAGCTCATGATGATTGTCAGATATACTATATTTCTTTTCATAAGACTTATTTTTTTGCGGCTGGTTGCCAGCCGCTAGCTTGGGTGGTGTGGAAATAGAATGAAGTACAAATCATTTCTGATTTTTTAAAAACCTATTTGGAGACCAGCCATAAGTGTTCTTGCCGAAGGATATTGACCGTAATCAACACCGTTGGTTAGCAAAGGCGTGGCATTGTTGTTGGTACGTGTACCTACTTCGGGATCGTAGCCGGTATATTTGGTGATGGTTACCAGGTTTTGCGCCGATATGTAGATGCGTATTTTGTTGAGCGATCCGTTGGTGAGCGATTGCAGTGTTGTGGTCGGGATTGTATATCCGATACTGATGTTTTTGATGCGCATATACGATCCGCTTTCAATGAAGCGATCAGATGTACGGGAATTCTGATTGGGATCGCCACTGATGGCACGAGGTATATCTGTGTTGGTGTTATCTGGGCGCCATGCATTCAGCACAGCTTTATCTGCACCGAACAAACGCAGCATACCTTGTGAAAGCACCTTGGTACCGTTATATATCTTGTTGCCCTGCACACCTTGCAGGAACATTGAGAAGTCGAAATTTTTATAGTCAACCGAGATGTTCACGCCATAGTTGAAGTTTGGTATATAGCTGCCCAGGTATGTTCTGTCGCTTGCATTGATTACACCATCTCCGTTGATATCCTTAAACCGTATATCACCGGGAGCTGCTTTGTCCTGGTAAGCGGTAGTGGAGTTTCCATCCAATGCATTGGCTGCATTGATCTCTTCCTGGCTCTGAAATATACCATCCGTCTTCCAGCCATAGAATCCCTGTATAGAATGGCCTCCTTCTGTTTTGGTGATGTCAAACCCGCCGAAGTCTGCATTGTTGCCGGCAAAGATCGTTGACGAAGGATTATCGAGGTGAAGCACTTTGTTGCGTGTCATCCCTATATTGCCAGACACAGTATAGTGAAAGTCTCCTGTACGCTTTGCATAGGTTGCCTGGAACTCAAGCCCGCGGTTACGCATAGAACCAATGTTGGCAGGATAAGTTTGCGTATAGCCCAGTGATGGTGCCAGTGGCACTGCGAGAATGAGGTTATCAACCTGCCGGTTATAGGCTTCTATGGAGAATGTTACGCGGTTGTCGAGTACCCCTATATCAAGTCCTATATTTGTCATTTTCGTAATCTCCCATTCGAGATTGTAGTTCGGTAGCCGGTCGAAGAAACTTCCTGTTACACCCGGACTGATATTGTTAAACGGATAGCCTGTGTTAAGGCCGATAGTGGATACCCAGTCGTATGGACCTATACCGCTAAACCCGATTGATCCGTAGCTTGCACGAACTTTAAGTTCTGAAATAGTAGGTACGGATTTCATGAATGACTCTTCGCTGATGCGCCAGCCCACGGAAACTCCGGGGAAGTTTCCCCATTTTTTGCCTGGCGCAAAAGCAGAATATCCGTCCCTGCGGAATGATACGCTCAACAGATATTTACTGGCGTATTCATAATTAACACGAGCCAGGTAGGAGTATAGCGTGCGTTCATTACGAAAGCCATCATTAATGGTGGCATTAGTAGCACCACGCAATTGATTGATAGCGTTGCTGGATTGGTTGGCGCTGATGTTCAATCCATCATCATTAAAATTCTGGCGCTCCGCTACTGCGATGGCGTTTAGATAATGTTTACCGAATGTTTTATCAAAGGTTAACTGATTTGAGAATATAGGCGAGTAACTGCTGCCGCGGTTGTCTGTGAGCTGATGATTATTTCTTCCGCTAAAGCCATCGTTATATATAGGCAGGTCGGTGCGAATACGCGTTACGGCGTAATTTACGCCAGCGGTAAAGCGATACTTCAATGCATCAAAGATTGAGACATCGAGATATGCATTGCCAAATACACTGGTAACATAGGTTTTGTTCAGATCCTGCACGGCGATACGAACAGGATTTTCAGGGTCAGCACCGTCATTGTTGTCCGGTGCACGATAACCACCCAACTTGGTAGGATCCATCACCGGTATATAGGGCACCTGGTGGATGATGTGTTGTATCTGTGTGCGGCCACCGCTCTGATTTTCTCCGCGGGTAGCACTGGATGACAGACTCAGGTTTTGTCCGAAAGTAAAGCGCTTACTTAATTTGAACTCCGTGTTGAGACGATAATTATAACGCTCGAAGTTTGTGCCGAGCATAATACCATCCTGTTTAAAGTATCCCGCAGAGGTATACAGTTTCAGGTTTTCATTGCCGGTTGAAAGCGTTACCTGCGACTGAGTGATGGGGGACGTTCGAAACATTTCATCCTGCCAGTCAGTGTCGGTCTGTGCATAAGTTTGTGTAGCGCCGGCATAGATTGGTTCATTCAGATTTACAAGATGTGCCGGTAGTGTTCCTCCGGAATTGGTAATAAGTTGTGTTCCATATCGCACATACTCATCGCGGTTCAAGAGGTCAAGTTTTTTCCACGGACTTTGTACGCCATAGTAGGAATCAATTGTAACATGCGGTTTGTTATCCCTCGATCCTTTTTTGGTTGTGATCAGTATAACACCGTTGGCAGCGCGCGATCCATATATAGCGGCCGCGGCTGCATCTTTCAGTACTTCGACAGACTCTATATCTTTTGTATCAAAGTTACTCAAATTGGTTGCTGAAGGAATGCCGTCAATAACATAAAGAGGATCGGCACTATAGGATATAGAGCCTACACCCCGTATGCGAACGATCGGCGCAGTGCCCGGGCTTCCATTATTCACGACTGAAACACCGGCCACGCGGCCTTGTATAGCGGCTGCTACATCCGGTACGGGTAGTGCCGCCACATCTTGTGATGATACACTGGCTACGGCTCCGGTTACAGAGTATCGTTTTTGTGTTCCATATCCCACCACTACAACTTCTGCGAGCTGCTTTACGTCAGGTGCGAGGCTTACATTTATCTCAGTACGATTGCCAACCGTAATTTCCTGCTGTATGTAGCCAATGAAACTTATTACCAGGACTGTATTTTGGTCGGGCACCATCAATGAATATTTACCTTCAGTATCGGTGGTGGTGCCTACAGAACTTCCTTTAATCAATACATTTACACCGGGTAGCGGCTCGCCCGCATCATCTGTTATTGTACCGGTTATTGCTATATCCTGGATGACATCGGAAACAGTGTTCCATTCATCAGCCGACATAAATTCGCCATATAGTGTGGGCAGTAATTCCCCCGCGCTTACTTCAGCATCATGTGTTCGCTTTTGTGCCTGCCTCGGCAAAATAGAGTATGTATGCCTGTTGATTTTTTTGAATTGCAAGCCAGCGGATCCGAGTACATAATTGAGGATGCTTTCAATTTTTTCATTGTAATTGATTTGCGCCGCTACTTCTTTTCCTTCCAGGGTAGAAGGTTCATATACAAATGATACATGAAAGTGATGCCGGACTTCATCCAGTATTTCCAGCAACGGGCGTGTTTCTTTACGTTGGGCTTCAGGTTCCAAAACTTCGGCATTGGCGAAAATAGGAGCCTGCGCAACAGCTGCGTAGAGTGGGCTGCACAGCAGTAGCAAAAGACAGAGTGACAAACGATCGCAGAATTTGTACTGTATACTCATATCATATAGGGTTTGGTTGATGTAATTCCTGGTATAGACTTCTTATAGAGTTTCGTTTTGTTGAGAAAGTGTTACGTTCTGTCCGTTACGTGTTACCGTGAGATTGAATGTTTCGCTAATAGCTTTCAGTATATCTTCTGCGGTGGCAGAGGATATTTCTCCGGAAAGCTTTCTGTTTTTTAATTCTTCTTGTTGAAAGGCAATATGCAGACCGTAGGCTTCTTCCAGTATTTCCGCAATATCCCCGAGCGATGTTTCATCGAACAGCAATTTATTTTTCAGCCATGCAATATGATTGGCCTGCTGCACCGGGCGCATGCTAAAACTATCGTTGTGTACGGTGGCCAGTTCTCCCGGATGTAAATAGTATGATGCGTGCGCGTTGGTTTTATCAGCAAGGTCAAGTTTTACTTTTCCCTCCGCCAGCATCACTTCTATTTTTTGGGAGCGAGCTTTGACGTTGAATTTCGTGCCGAGCACTTCAACGTTGAGTTGCCGCGCAGCATGAACAATAAACTTCTGATGATTTTTGGTATGCTGCACAGAGAAAAATCCTTCACCTTCAATCCATACTTCACGTGTGTTTTCTTCATTCCATCCTTTTGCATAGCGCACACAGGAGTTTCCATTAAGTATTACGGTGGACCGATCGGGTAGCACCACCGTAAGTTTTTCTCCAAACCCGGTTTTATACTCTATTGTATTTGAATGATAGAGCCATAGAAATGAAACTATTACAATAATGGAGATGGAGGCTGCAACCTTATATAATAGAGAAGGATAAAGTGATCGCACACTTTTCTTTTCCTGCCATTGCAGTTGGCTTTTGATGTTTGCGAAGAGCTCTTCTTTAATAGTCTGTTTTTCCTTTGACGAGAGGCTATCCGTGAAACTGCTGTCAGCCGAAGCTTTTTCCCAAAATTCTTCCAACAGCGCTTTTTCATAAGATGTTGCCGTACCCGCCCGAAGTTTTTCGAGCAGTTGTGCGATTTGTTCCTGGTTCATCCGCAATAATTTTTCAGGAAGACGGTTGTCGCATTCGCACTCCCTAAATCGATTGCAACTTTTTATTAAATAAATTTTTATCTAATTTCATTGCTTCCTCAGCCAAACCCTATGGTTCCTAAGAAGACCTCTATATTGACGGAAAAGGATTTTGAAAAAATCTACGATGCCTATTGGAGCAAGCTCTATAATCTCTGCTATTGCTACTTTAAAGACCGTAGTATATGCCAGGAGGTTGTGCAGGATGTTTTTGTGAAATTATGGTTGCGAAGAGATAAACTACCGGTAATAGAAGATTTGAATGCATATTTATACCGGGCACTCAAAAACAAAATTTACGACCAGTTCGACAAAATATCGTGCCAGCAGAAATTGAAAAAAAGTGCTGCTTCGCAATTAAAAGTTGAAACGCATTGTACAGAAGAGCAACTGGAATACGAAGAGGCATTGAGTTTGATTAATTCTGAAATAGAAAAACTGCCCGATACTACCAAGGCGATCTTCCGGTTGAGCCGATTCGACCGTTACACGAATGATGAAATAGCCAAACGCCTTCATGTGTCTTCTAAAGCCGTAGAGTATCATATAACCAGCGCTTTGAAGCACCTGCGCATCCATGTTGGTGATCTGATTATCCTGTTAATTTTTTTATCGCCCCCTCGGTAATTATATTTTTCTCCCGTAGACCCGATGGCTTTTAAAACCAATCAATACAGCGAATGCTATATCCTGTAAAGGCCTGCGGTGTGATATTATTATAGGACAGATGTATAGCTTTGAAAAATTGACCATTTCACAGCGGAAGGATGAAACCTCTTGTAGACAAGAAATATAAATTAGAGAGATTTCCTGGTAAAGGCGGGTGGACATACGCACGCATTCCTCAACTATTGCAAGACAAGACAAAACCTTTTGGCTGGGTAAAGGTGAAAGGAACTATAGATGGATATACTATAGAGAAATGCAGCCTGATGCCGATGGGAAAGGGAAAATTATTTTTACCTGTAAAAGCGGAAATAAGGAAGGCAATCAAAAAGAAAGAAGGCGATTATGTTCATGTTATACTTTATCCGGATAAAGACCCGCTGAAAGTTCCGGAGGAAATGATGTTGTGTTTGCAGGATGAACCAGAGGCGCTTGCATTTTTTAATGCTCTTTCCGAGAGCGAGCGCAGGTACTATGTCAATTATATATACGCCGCCCGGAAGATAGATACACGTGTGGATCGCATGACGAAAACTATAAACAAACTGCTGCGGGGCCTGAAGCCACATCAGCGCGAACCGGAATAGGAGAAATTTATTTCTTTCGAAAGGAAAGACCCTTCTCTGCCAACGCTTTTTTTAATTTGGCGATGCCGCCCGGTCCCATGCCGTGTAATTCAAGCACTTCTTTTTCACTTAGCCAGGAAAGCTGCTCCAGCCTTTTTATACCGACACGTTGCAAGGCACGCTTCGCAGGTGCAGCCAGTAAATCGAGAAAGCTGTTGGCAGTATTCATAAGACAAACATATCACAAGTAAATGAAAATGCACCTGACGCAATGTCTGGTGCATGTAAATTTATTGTTGCACGGGGTTCAGGAAGCCTGGGCTATTATACTTTTTTGTGTACCCCGTATTAATATAGCTGCAGCAGCTGCGCCGGTAAGCGCCATCAGTATACCGATCCATTCCGGAGAAGTATAAGAGTATCCCATCGTTAATGGAAGCCCTCCAAGAAAAGCACCCAGCGCATTGCCTATGTTAAAGCATGCCTGCGACACAGCAGCAGCGAACATTTCGGCACCACGTGCTGTCTGGATCATGAGCATCTGTATGGGGGCTGCCAACGAGAAAGATAATGCACCGGTTAAAAACGTCATCATTAATGATATGCTTTTGTATTCGGAAAAGAATGATACCAGCATAAGCGAAACCACCATGCACAACAATAAGGCAAAAGAAGTTTTAGCGGGAGAATACCGATCCGCCAGCCATCCGCCTAACAGATTGCCTGCAAGCATACCCAGGCCAGCCAGTGAAAGTATATATGGCACCTGATCAGGCGTAAAGCCGGATACATTTGTGAGCAACGGCGCTATATAGCTGATCCAGCAAAATAATCCGCCCGTACCTATAGCGGTAATGATGATAATCAGCCAGGCGTCAGTGCGTTTAAAGAATGAAAGTTGGTCAGCTATGTTTGACTTGTTGTTGTTCTCCAATTTTGGCATCCACAGTTGAAGACAAAGTAATGTTATCAATCCGATGATGGCTATCAGCAGGAATGAATACCGCCAGCTGTAATTATGCCCAAGATAGGTGCCCAGAGGAACTCCCATGAGGTTTGCAATAGTCAACCCGGCAAACATGATCGATACTGCCTGTGCTTCTTTTCCTTTATCGGCCAGGCGACTGGCCACTACTGCACCTACACCGAAGAACGCTCCATGTGGAAGTCCGGACAATAAGCGCAGAAAGAATAAAGGTATATATCCGGGAGCGAGACTGGAGAGCCCGTTGAAACCGGTGAACAGGATCATCAGAACAATCAATATTTTTTTAGGAGGATAGTTTCCGGCGATAAACACCAGCAAAGGGGCGCCAATTACAACGCCGAGGGCATACGCCGAAATGAGATACCCCGCCACGGGAATAGAGACGTCCAGGTTATTGGAGATATCGGGTAATAGTCCCATCATCACAAATTCGGTGGTGCCAATGCCCAAACCTCCCAGAAGTAGTGCAAACAGACTTTTTTTCATACTATATTTAATGTGGTTCTTTTCAGATCAAACACAGTGTAGCCACCGCGTTGCTTATCGATCTAACAAAAAAATTCGACACGAAGATCAACATGTTTTCTGAAATACCGGAAATTCTTTTTGAATAACGGAAGCCAAACGATTGCACGCTATGCGAATACCGATTG
>NZ_DAIQRQ010000025.1:40704-65715 GCF_036786105.1 Ohtaekwangia sp. | reverse complement strand
CACCACGCTGAACGCTACGTATACCCCAAGTGCAGCTGAAGTTACCGCGGGTACAGTAACACTGACCTTGACCACTTCAGGTCCATGTTCAACACTTACTGACAATGTAATTATAACCATAAACCAGGCGGCGACTGCAAATGCTGGTCCGGATCAAACGATCTGTGCGGGTACAGTAACATTGGCTGGAACAGTGGGAGGGGCTGCAACCAGTGGCACATGGAGTGGAGGAACCGGAACATTTACACCTAACAATACAACGCTCAATGCCACCTATACACCAAGTGCGGCAGAGATAACCGCCGGTACAGTAACATTAACGCTTACAACTAATGATCCAACTGGTCCATGTGCTGCAGCAACGGACAATATAACAATCACCATCAGTCCGGCAGCAACTGCTAACGCTGGTTCCGATCAAACGATCTGTGCCGGTAGTACAGTAACCTTAGCAGGTACTGTAGGCGGTTCAGCTACTGGCGGTACCTGGAGTGGCGGTACCGGTACATTTGCACCGAACAGCACAACTCTAAATGCTACATATACACCAAGTGCAGCCGAAGTTACCGCGGGTACAGTAACCCTGACTTTGACAGCATCAGGTCCATGCGCCACGGTAACAGATAATGTAACGATTACAATCAGTCCTGCCGCTACAGCTAATGCCGGTCCTGATCAAACGATCTGTGCAGGCAGCACGGTAACACTGGCAGGTACCATTGGGGGTTCAGCAACAAGCGGTACCTGGAGCGGTGGCACTGGAACATTCTCACCGAACAATACAACTTTAAATGCAGTGTACACCCCAAGCGCAGCTGAAGTTACAGCGGGTACACTAACACTGACCTTGACAACCACCGGCCCATGCGCAGCGGTAACTGATAATGTAACGATCACAATCAGTCCTGCCGCTACGGCTAATGCCGGAACAGATCAAACAATTTGTGTAGGGGAAACGGTAACCTTAGCAGGAACGATCGGCGGTTCAGCAACCAGTGGAACCTGGAGTGGTGGCACCGGTACATTCTCTCCAAACAGCACTACCCTGAATGCAGTCTACACACCAAGTGCAGCCGAAGTTACAGCCGGCACAGTAACGTTAATATTGACTACTGATGATCCTACGGGCGCTTGTACAGCCGCCAGCGACAACATTACCATAACAATCAGCCCTTCGGCAATTGCGAATGCAGGCCCGGACCAAACAGTTTGTGCTGGTAACACGGTGACTTTGGCTGGAGCCGTAAGTGGTTCTGCAACCAGCGGCACTTGGAGTGGTGGTACCGGAACATTTACTCCTAATAATACTACGCTCAATGCTACCTATACTCCAAGTGCTGCAGAGATAACTGCTGGCACAGTAACACTGACGCTAACAACGGATGATCCTGCAGGTTCATGTACCGCAGGTTCAGATGATGTTGTAATAACACTCACGCCGGCGCCTTCAGCGTCCAGTGCAGGACCTGATCAAACGGTTTGTGGACCTGCAACGCTGGCTGCGAATACGCCGGCAACAGGTACAGGAGCGTGGTCAGTAGTGAGTGGTACGGGTGGAACATTTGGTGATACTACTGACCCGGCAACAACATTCTCTGGTACAGGAGGAACTACATACGTGCTTCGCTGGACAATCAGCAATGGAACGTGTACTCCGACCACTGATGATGTTTCCATTACTTTTGATATCAACACACCGACAACTGCTGATGCAGGCCCTGATCAGGCTATATGCACAACGTCTACCGTATTGGCTGCCAATACGGCCGTAGTAGGTACCGGTTCTTGGACAGTCGTAAGCGGCACAGGTGGTACATTTACTGATATAAATAGCCCTACATCTGGTTTTAGTGGTACGGCTGGAACAACCTATGTATTACAGTGGTCTATTAGTACTGGCGGAAGTTGCGTACCGAGCACGGATAATGTGACAATAGCATTTGAGGCAGCGCCATCAACGGCTGCGGCAGGTACCGATCAAACCTTGTGTGCTACTACAACAACATTGGCTGCTACAGCACCGACAATAGGTACTGGAACCTGGACAATCGTAAGTGGTACAGGTGGAAGCTTCACTGATTCAGCTGATCCAGCAACAACTTTTGCAGGTACTGCAGGCCAGACGTATGTGTTACAATGGACTGTAGCGAACTCATGCGGTTCTACAAATGATCAGGTAACAATTCAATTCGAGCAAACTCCGACAGTAGCAAATGCAGGCCCCGATCAAACCGGAGTTTGTGGTACAGCTACATTGGCGGCCAATACTCCAACCGTTGGAACAGGAGCCTGGACAATCGTGAGCGGCACAGGCGGAGCTTTTGGAGATGCTACAAGCCCAAGCTCAACGTTCACAGGTACAGCAGGCTCTACCTATGTACTGCGTTGGACTATTACGAGCGGATCTTGTACGGCAAGTTCAGATGATGTCTCTATTACATTTGATATAAACACTCCAACTACAGCGAACGCTGGTGCGGATCAAACCGTGTGTGGTACATCAGCAACACTGACTGCGAATGCAGCAGTGGTTGGTATGGGAACATGGTCAATTGTAAGTGGTGCAGGAAGCTTCATTGATATTAATGATCCAGCCACGACATTCACAGGCACAGCGGGTACAGTATCTGTATTGCGCTGGACGATTACCAGCACTTGCGGTAGCACAACCGATGATGTTCAGATAACATTGGATCAGGCTCCGACTGTAGCCGATGCAGGTCCGGATCAAACTGGAATTTGTGGCCCTGCTACATTGGCAGCCAATACTCCAACCGTTGGAACAGGAGCCTGGACAATCGTAAGTGGTACAGGTGGAACCTTTGGTAATGTGGCAAGCCCAACTTCGACATTC
The DNA here is from genome assembly GCF_036786105.1 of Ohtaekwangia sp. NCBI lineage: Bacteria > Pseudomonadati > Bacteroidota > Cytophagia > Cytophagales > Fulvivirgaceae > Ohtaekwangia > Ohtaekwangia sp. Next base: position 62,861 of record NZ_DAIQRQ010000025.1, on the reverse strand, counting down.
TCTGGTACAGGAGGAACAACCTATGTATTGCGCTGGACGATCAGCAATGGATCATGTACTGCCAGTACGGATGATGTGAGCATTACCTTTGATATCAATACACCTACTACAGCGAACGCAGGTCCTGACCAGGCGCTCTGTGGAGCAACAACAACAACATTAGCTGGTAACACTCCAGTGGTAGGAACAGGTACCTGGACTGTGATAACTGGAACTGGTGGTATATTTACTGATAACACAAGTCCGACAACTGCTTTCGCAGGAACAGCAGGGACAACCTACGTATTACGCTGGACCATTAGCAATGGTGCAGCTTGTACACCAAGTACAGACGATGTGACCATTGCCTTTGAAGTAGCACCTACAACGGCTGATGCTGGTACAGATCAGGCATTATGTGCCACCACAACAACGTTGGCTGGTAATACGCCAACATCCGGAACTGGTCTGTGGACCGTGGTGAGTGGTACGGGCGGCAGCTTTGTAGACGCAACAATTCCTACAACAGACTTTACAGGTACATCCGGGCAGACGTATGTACTGCAATGGACGATCACGAATTCATGTGGTTCTACTAACGACCAGGTAACCATTCAACTCGATCAGACTCCTTCAATTGCCAATGCAGGTACTGATCAAACAGGCGTATGTGGTCCGGCCACACTGGCAGCCAATACACCTGCGGTTGGTACAGGTGCTTGGACGATTGTAAGCGGAACAGGCGGAAGCTTCAGTGACACTACTGTACCGAATGCCGTATTTTCAGGTACAGGAGGCAGTACTTACGTAGTGCGCTGGACAATCAGCAATGGAACCTGTGCAGCAAGTTCAGATGATGTTTCAATAACCTTTGATGTCAACAGCCCTACAGTGGCCGATGCAGGTCCTGACCAGGCGCTCTGTGCAACTACTGCTACCCTGGCTGCAAACACAGCTGTAGTAGGTACAGGAAAATGGACCGTTGTAAGTGGAACAGGGGGTAGCTTCGTGGATGATACTAATCCAACAACAAACTTCAGTGGTACAGCGGGTACAGCCTATATATTAGCCTGGACAATCAGCAATGGCGGAAGCTGTACACCGAGCAGTGATAATGTACAGATCGCATTTGATGTAGCTCCGACTGCAGCAACAGCCGGTTCTGACCAAACACTCTGCGCTACAACGGCCACGCTGGCGGCAAACGCTCCAACTTCAGGAACAGGTACCTGGACAATTGTAAGTGGTACAGGAGGAAGCTTCACAGACGTGAATGATCCAGCAACAGCTTTTGCAGGTACAGCGGGTCAGACCTACGTATTACAATGGACCATTGCCAACGCTTGTGGTTCTACAAACGATCAGGTAACAATAAAGCTTGACGCAGCTCCGACCACAGCGAATGCCGGACCGGATCAAGGATTGTGCGGCGTGTTCACAACAACACTGGCAGCCAATACTCCAACCGTTGGAACGGGTGTATGGGTAATTGTGAACGGCACAGGTGGTGTTGTTATTACGCCAGGTAACCCTACATCTCAGTTTGTAGGTGTGGCTGGTAATGCTTATACACTTCGCTGGATTATAACAAACGGCTCTTGTACGCCAAGCTTTGACGATGTAACGATTAACTTCTCTGCATCTCCTGCAGTAACAAGTCCTATCACTGTTTGCGTGAACAGTTCAGCGCCAACGCTTACAGCAGCAGCTACAGGAGCTACTAACTTCAAATGGTATCTGGTAAGTGGCGCGACAAGAACCTTGTTGGCCACAACAACTACCGGAAGCTTTACCCCAGGTGCTGAGCTAAACCTCACAACACCGGGAACAGTAACATACGAAGTAACAGCAGTATATAGCTGTGGTGAAAGTCCTGCATCACAGATTGTAGTAAATGTGTCCAACACCGGATCTTGTAGTGGTGGTTCTGGAAATTGTGCAACGGTGAAAATTACGCCACGTCCTCATCCGGCAACTTGCACATTGTCGAATGGTTCGGTAACATTTACGATCAATCCCTTAGTGCCAGCTGTTAATAAGTATGGTGTAATCATCAAGATAGATGGTGTGTCAAGCACCAACTTGTTGATATCGAGAACAAACTATAATGATACAAGCTTTGTAAACCTGCCAATGGGTACATATAAGTACTCCATTGTGTATGGAGATTCTTCTGTGACTTGTATTAAGCCTGGTACCTTTACAATAGACCAGTCGGGCACAGTAGGTACACCGGTTGCTTCGAATATAGTTCAGCCGGTTTGCGCTGGCTCTGCAACAGGAGCATTGACACTTGATGTAGCAGGGGAGACGGGTAATTTGTTAGAGTGGTCATTGGATGGTGTAAACTGGAATTCGTTTACGGCAGGAAGTCAGATTACAGGTATACCTGCTGGTGCCGCACCTACGTATGAGCGAGTGATAAGCGTAAGAAGAAACTCTTCTGATCCTTGTAATGCAGCTGTAACCATTGTGCTCAAAGATGCTAATTCTGCGATAACTGCCACCTTTGATATAACATCGTCAACCTGCAATGGAAATGATGGCGCGATCAAAAATATAGTTGCAAGCGGTGGCGCTGGTGGACCATACGAGTTCTCAATTGACGGAACGAACTTCCAGACAACAAATGAGTTCCTGGCAATTGCAGGAGGTTCATATACACTTGCAGTTCGTGATAACGTTGGTTGTGAACAAGACTTCACTGCCAATGTAACTTTCCCTGGCTTTGTTGATTTCACAATTACTCCGGTTAATGCAGTTTGTGCTAATAATGGTGAAAGTGGAAAATTGATTGTTCGATTTGCAAATGCGGGTACATATCAACTTGGCCTTAGTGCAGATATGTCTGCAGAGCCTACGAAATATGAAACGTATACAACGTTTGATCCTCTCAACGATGTGCCGTTTACATTTGACTCGCTGTCTAGGGGTACATACTATGTTTTTGTAAAAAGCTCTGCAGCTTTGTGTGCGACTCGTAAAGTATTTACGATTGATGGTGTTTATGCAATTGGCTTTGAGATTACTCCAACATGTGTAAATAATGAAGTATCAATTTCATTGACGAATATTCATGGAGATCCTGATTCTCCGTTGGAAATTGTGGTGTATAAGAAGTTGACGGATGTTATAATAACAACAATTCCACGACAATTCCCTACAACAGGAAGTATAGAATTGGATTATGCCACATATCCGTTCCTGCAACTTCCAGATGAATATCAAATACGGATCAATCAGGTGTCATCGACATCATTCTGTCAGTTATCATCTGATTTAGTAGACTATAGAGTGAATACGCATCTCTCTGCTCAGGTAGGAACTACAAGCAAATCATACCCAGATATTTTTAACGGTAAAATGCAGGTGACGAATTTCTCTGGAGGATTGGTGCCATATGAGATACGCATCGAACTTGACTCTGCTTCAGTACCTGGCCAGTCTTATCAAACAGATTGGGAAGACGTGTTGCTAAACAGCAACCTGCAGTATGAGAAGAACTATACCAATGTTCCTGCCGGACGGTATAAAGTACAGGTAATGGATTCTACAGGATGTTCAATCGAGATTGTTGGACGTGTGCCGCTTGATACAGACATCTTTATACCAAACATCTTTACCCCGAATGCTGACGGTGCGAACGATGTGTTCTTTATTCGTAACCTGCCTGATGCAGATGCTAAACTGGTAATAACAGACCGTTGGGGTAAGCAGGTTTACTCGACCAACAGCTACCAGAACAACTGGGATGCACAAGGTGTGTCGGATGGTATATATTATTACCGATTGAAAGTAGCTGATAGCTCACCGATCACAGGCTGGGTGGAAGTATTACGCGGAGCGAAGCCTTAAGAATAAATCAGTAACTTGAAATAAAAAATCCCCGGAGCTTCCGGGGATTTTTGTTTTACAGAAGAATAAATTTAATCGGGCAATGAAGTGAGAAACTTCAGCGTATTTACCTGATCAGCATAATCCCATAACGCAGGGCGTTGTGTTTGTCCGAAGGAAACTGTTGCAGGTGAAGTGTTGCCTCCTATACATTGGATCTTCTCAGCAGCGGCATTCAGTTTTTCAGTCAATTCGTTTTGATCTTTATAGGTTTCGTAATACACAACTGAAATGGGAGAAACCATTTTGGCGTTTTGGTGCAGCATAACAAAACCATTGTCAAGGAAAGGTATTCCGTTTACCAGCATGATCGACTTCTGGTAGTCGTAGTTATTGCAATACTTGTGATGATGGATGATGGGTTGATAGGATTCCCAGCTTTCAAAGAGCTTGTCGAATATATACCCTTCCGGTACGAACAGCTTTGAGATATTGCGGCAACCGAGTCCGAAGTAACTGAATACATCTGTGCCTAAGGCATGTAATTCTTCTTTCGTTTCGACCCCTGAAAGTATAGCAACTGAAGTTCTGTTTTTGCGAATGATGTGTGGATACTTGCCAAAGTAGTAGTCGAAGTAGCGCGCCGAGTTATCGCTGCCTGTAGCAATAACTGCATCAAAGTTTTTTAGCTGTTCTGCCAATTCTATTTTCGTACGAAAGGCAGGCTCTATTTCAAAGAGCTCTTGGAGAATAAATTTCAACAGCACAGAATCTTTCGAGCTTAACTTCACCACGGCCGTATGCCCGCTAATGAGTACTGCGAGGAGGTCATGAAAACCAACCAAGGGAATATTGCCAGCCATAACAATGGCGACTCGCTTTGGCTTTACTTCGAAGTTATAAGGAGAAGTCCACTGCTGAAGTTTATCCTTTTGCAGGAAAGAGATAACACCGTCTACAGCCATACGAACGTTATCTTTGGTAAACCATGGATTTTCGCGCGCTGCCTGCTCGCATAATGATTGGAATTCAGTTGAATTTAAATCGCGCAGTAACTGCCCCAGAGCACTGAGGGCATTTATTCTTACATGTACAGTCATTCGTAGTAAACTTTTATAGCGATGCGACCGTTTTATGGTCTGATTCGATTATTTTTGTATTGGTAAACGGACCAAAATTATATAAAGCATGGCAATAATTATTACGGACGAATGTATCAACTGTGGTGCATGCGAACCGGAATGCCCCAACACGGCGATCTATGAAGGCGGCCGCGAATGGAATTGGGCCGGGGGCACTAAACTTGAAAAAGTAGAATTGGAAGACGGCTCAGCTGTTGACGCCAAATCGGCTCAAACACCTGTTTCCAATGAATTTTATTATATCGTTCCGGGAAAATGTACGGAATGTACAGGTTTCCACGAAGAGCCGCAGTGTGCTGCGGTATGTCCGGTAGATTGTTGTGTACCTGATCCGGATTACGTAGAAACAAAAGAAGAGCTTCTTGCCAAGAAAGCCTGGCTGCACCAGGAAGTAGAAGCTTAATTATAGTTACCAGTTATCCGTTAATTGTTAATCGTGAAGGGGATTATCCTAAAGCGAATAACGATTAACGGATAACTTTTTATGTTCCCGTGGCTGGTAGCCAGAACCTGCAGCCAATTCTCACCGCATCTTCGCCCGCTTGATCAGGTAAGTTTGCAGCACCACATCAAAGTCACTTCGAACATCGGCTTCGATAAAGTCAATCTTATACTGGTTGCAACGCATTTTTAACGCCCTGTGAAACTGCTCTGCTTCCTGTCGATATGATTGCTTGATGTCGGAAGGATTCAATTTTAGCTTATCACCCGTTTCGAGGTCAATAAATTCCATCGGGCGATCTTCAAAGTTGAAGAGCAGCTCCGTCTGATTATCCATCACATGAAATACAATCACTTCATGCTTATTGTGCTTCAGGTGTTGGAGCGCTTTGAAGAGATCATCGGTGCTTTCAGCAGAATCAAACATGTCGCTGAAAATAATGACCAGTGATCGCTTGTGAATCTTCTCGGCAATCTCATGCAACACCTGGGCTACCTGCGTTTTTGACTGAACAGGTTTACGATCTTCCAGTTGATTCAACAACCGAAGAATTTTATCGAGATGTGTGGGTGAAGATTTTACCGGTGTAAGCTCATGAACCGTATCAGAGAAAAGGCACAGACCGACAGCATCACGTTGTCTGTTCAATAAATAGGAGAGGGCGGCCGATGCATATTTAGCAAAGCGGATCTTAGCTTTCGATTCGACCGGATAAAACATAGAAGCAGATACATCCAGTGCTATCAGGCAGCGAAGGTTGGTTTCTTCCTCATATCTTTTTGTAAATAACCGGTCAGTTCTTGCATATACTTTCCAGTCGATGTGTCGTATACTCTCGCCCTCATTATAGAGCCGATGTTCTGCGAATTCAACCGAAAAACCATGATATGGCGACTTGTGGAGCCCTGTTATAAAGCCTTCGACAAGCTGGTGTGCGAGCAATTCCAGGCTGCTGTTTTGAGTAATTTGGGTGAGGTCTGCCTTCACGTATTTGGAAAAGCCGAATATTGTTGATTATTTGGACATAGTAAAGCTTTATTTTCTATTCCAAATGGGCTTTATAAATAATATAAACCGAAATCGTTAACGAAATAGTATTTGGTTAGTTTGGAATAAATAACCAAAGTACTAACTTAGTTGGAACCAAACTTTGACCTAACCCTAAAACTGAAGGATTGTGGAAGAGAACAAGACAAACGGCAGAGACGAAATTTACTCCGCGAAAGTAAAGGCCGGTAAGAGAACGTACTTCTTTGATGTGAAATCGACCCGTTCGAATGATTATTATCTCACGATAACGGAGAGCAAGAAACGTTTTAAGGAAGATGGATTCTCGTATGAGAAACACAAGATATTCTTGTACAAAGAAGACTTTAACAAGTTTCTGGAAGCATTGACCAATACCGTGAATCACGTGAAGCATGAACTTATGCCGAATGTGGACTTCAGTCAGTTTGATCACATGCATGAACACGAAGCAGCAGAGGAACCAGCAGAAGCAGCATCGAAGCCTTCAACACTGGACACCGAGCTGAAGTGGGACTGACTTTTTTACCTAACCCAACCTATACCTAGAGTTGAAAGCCTTTAATCATTTAGAGGCTTTCTTTTTTTGCCAAATTTTTTCATCCCTTTCTTCACTCGCTTTCAGCGATATACTGTCGCCATGTCCCGTCATTGATTGGCAGAAAGTATACTCTGTGGTTACATTCACTGTTTAGTGGTTATTTAATTCATATAAATAGTAACCCCTTTCGAGGTAATCGTTATTTTTATCATAGCGTTTAATGCTTACTTTCGAAGTTTAAAACCTGAATACTATTGAGATGAAATTCTACTACCTGGTCAGGGTTAGCATTGCTTTATTGTTATTTGTTTCTCCTGTTTGTCTCTTTGCTGCATCACCAACCGTTTCAGGGGTCTTCATGACCGGGGTGATGAAGAATGGACATACGCTCACCATCAACTATACTTACAGCGATGCCGATGGAGATGCCGAATCGGGTACGACTTTCCAATGGTACAGATACGATGATGAATTCGGATCCAACCCTCAGCCTATTGCTGCTGCCACCGGAACAACCTATATACTTACGGCTGCAGATGTTGGTAAACATATAGGCTGTATTATTACCCCACGCGATAATACGGGTGCAGTAGGCTCAGCTTCAACGTTCCAGCCCTGGAATGCGGCAAACCCCAATCGTGTATTGGCGAACACCACAAGCTGTTTAAAAGCTGACGGAGTGGGTGTACCGATTCCTGGTAACCTGGTGTTGAATCCTTCCTTTTTATGCTCGCCACGCTCACTGGATTGGCAGGTGGAGTTCACCGGTATCAATTACAGTCTGGTAAACAATCTACCTCCCCGCATTCTCATCATTTGGGGAGATGGAAATAGTCAAACGGTGGCACCCACACTTCAGAATCCGCAGGAAACCAACATGGCGAAGCAGATTTGGAGAGCAGTTGTTTCGCATACGTTCGACTACGATGCAGGCAGTGCACCCTCTACCACTCCGAATGGACGATGCACATACATAATGCGTGCAACGTGGGGGCTAGGCACATACGCAGGAACCGGTATAGCCGGAGTAACAAGCTGTGCTGCCCAGGGCGATCAGGCGCAATTATTCACGGTTTGGGACACAGAAGATAACGGAGCCTTAGGAAGACTGGATATAGAGAAAGGCCCGGCCAGTGCAGGTATACAGGCAAACCCACCTGCGCCACTTCCTGCTTCAGGCGAGAACATTAACATTTGTGAAAAAGATACCAGCCCGATTCAACTGGTTGATAACTCCGATTTCAACTGTACGCCAGCTCTCGAGACGTATCAACCGAATGATCAGCCGCGCTGGATCCAGTGGGTATATGGTGTAACCGGATCGAACGTTACTACCGGGCCTGGTGCCACCGAAAAGATTATCATCAACGGTGTTGGTTATGATGCTTCTCAATTTCCGGTGTATGGTAAAGTATTATATCAACCGGCATCAACGCTCGCGCCACTGCCTGCCATAACGGATAATATTCAAATGCCCACATCAGGTTTGCCCGGCCAGCAGTTCTACGTAATGATGCGCAGCTGGAATGTGTGTAATACTTTTGACAGAAATACCAGCGATGGCAATGGTTACAATCCTTCGCAGTCGCAGGCACCCTCACCGGCACCGCTGAACTTTGATATACGTGGTCCCGGAGGTAATTTTCAAACACAGCCGGATATCGCTATCAACACTGCTCCATTCTATGCGAATGCTACACCGGTAACAACACAATATACCATCACGATTGTTGACTCGCCCGATCCTCCGGTTATTGCAGACAAGGAAATATGTTATAATGGAAACAGAACGCTTACGGTGGCTCCGGTTGTAGCAGGGCTTACCTATAACTGGTATCTGACACAAGCGAATGCGCTGGCCGGTACATCTTCCGTAGCGACCAATGCATCGTTCACACCTGATGGAAGTGCGGCGCAATCTCCGGTGGGAAGTATACAGAGTTACTGGGCCACGGCTTCGGTAGTATATCCCAGCAGTGGCAACATTACTTGCGTGAGCGACCCCGAAGAAGTTGTACTTACGCGCAGAAGTGACATCAGCGCCATGCCGGGAGCGATTAATGGTGATGTAGATATATGTGTAAATTCACTGGAGGTATATTCGGTGGCGGCACTTCCGGCCACAGAAACCGTAGGGGGTGCTACACAGTATGTATGGTCTGTTTCTAACACCACCGCCCAGATCATTTCAGTAAGTGCCGATACACGTTCTGTTACGGTGCAGACTTTCGGTACTACCGGCACATTCAATCTTATTGTAAGACGTGAATTTGTTAATGCGCCCGGATGCGGGTCAACACCTCGCGCCAGAACCATTACTGTTAGAGCGACCCCTACCGCCAACATAACTCCGGCTGTATTGAATATATGTGCAGGAGAAACCCCTACACTTGATGGCAACCCTTCCAATCCTTTTGGAACGATCGTCTCACATAGCTGGACAGGCACCGATGTAGCGCTTGTACTGGATGATCCTTCGAGCCAGACGCCAGCAATATTAGGTACAGCACCTGCGGGCACCTATACATTTACCTATACAGTTACCAACTCCATTGGCTGTACAGGATCAGACAATATAACTATTACTATAACGCCAGGTATAGGTGCTATCAATGCAGGCACACCGCAGAACTTGTGTTTCTCGGCACCGCCATTGGTTACTACATTAAATGCTGATCCTCCGCCGGTAGGAACAGGCGCGTGGAGTTATGTGAGTGGTCCGGATAATACACCGACCTTTAGTAATGCCTCCGCCTACAATTCGGGAGTAACGGTTGACAATCCCGGAGTATATGTATTTCGCTGGACGATTACGAGCGGATCGTGCACGGCTTCTTCTACGGTACAGATTGATTTTGGAAGAACACCCAACCAACCGACTGCAAACAATGTATCGTTTTGCGGGTTAACCGGAGCGTTAAGCGGCAGTGCCCCGACTTTTGAAACGGGTACATGGACAATGTTGTCGGGGCCAGCGGGAGGGACTCTTGCATTTGCTGATGATACATCGCCTACATCGGGCGTGACTGCGAATAAATATGGATCGTACCAGGTTCAATGGGAATTTAGCAGTGGTTCCGGTACAGGTGCATGTGCGCCACGTACTACTACAGCTGCAGTTGTATTCAACGAAGCTGGTATAGCCACTGTGCCTGCGGATTTTATAACATGCGTTGATCAAACTCTTCTTGCTCCCATTACACTTACCGGTGCTACAGTTACCGGTGGTTCCACACAAGGGCGATGGGAAGTTGCTGCAGGCTCCGGTACATTTACCAGTAACAATGCTAATCCCGGAGCTGCGCATCCGGCGGCCAATACTGATGATCAATACAAACCAACCGCTGCAGATTTTGCTGCCGGCATGGTACAACTACGCTTTGTAGCGCTTGACCCGGATGGTGCCGGTCCTTGTGCCAATGTGCCAAGCGCGATGAATCTCAAGATCACCTTCGATCAAAAGCCAGCCAACGCAAATGCAGGTGCCGACTTTGCAATCTGCGAAGGCGAGACAGCAACACTGGCGGCCACAGCAGTAAACAACGCAGGAGTAGGTACATGGTCGCCTGCAACGGGAGTTACCGATATACATGATGCCGGTACTACGGTGACCGGATTAACCACCACGACTATATTTACCTGGACTGTGAAAAGTGCACTTGGTAATCTGGCCACACCTCCCAACGGATCGTGCGCTGCCACTACCGATAATATTACAGTAACCGTTCATCCTTTACCGGCAGCATCAGACCCAGCACCAGGTGATCTGTGCGAAACAGTTGCCGGAACATTAACAGCAACGAACGTTACTCTTTCCGTATATAATGATGATGTGATTGGTACAGCAAACGCGGCTGATCGCACGGTGAAATGGTATGCCACTGCGTTCGATCAGGTGAACGATATAAATCCGATTACCAGCATCGATGTGCATAACAATGACAAGCTCTACATACGTGTTATTGATAACACAACAGCACCGCTTAACTGCGACAACCTGCAGGAAGTAAACTTCACGGTAAATCCTAAACCAGTAGTAGCAGCGCAAAGCTTTTACTATTGCGAAGTAGCGCCCGCTGGAACAGGAAGGGTAGATGATATAGACCTGACGTTGGCATCAGTAGGAGATGCTATCACCACGTTAGCTGTAGCAGACAGAACGATCACTTGGCACGCATCTCAACTGGATGCAGAATCGAATGTAAACCCGATTGCTTCTCCGAATGATGTTGATATTACTACCAACACGATTGTCTACGCACGCGTGCAAAATGTACACACAGCGTGTTTCAATGTTGCCGAGATTAATCTGATCATAAAACCGCTGCCGAATGATCCGGTCATTACCGGTAAAGCTGATCCCTGCAAGAGTGGATCGGAACTGTATCGTGTAGGTCAGATTCCGGGCGCAGTATACACCTGGTCGTATCCACCATCTTTCCAGTACCTGGGGGGTGGCGGTGCCAATGACTTTTATATATTGTTAAGTTTTCCCAATGCTATAGCCGATGACATATCGGTTAAAGTGTCTGTTAATGGTTGTGAGAGTAATGTCGTTACGAAGACAATCACCGTATCTGATGATCCGCAGGGATATACCATTGTTCCACCCAGTGTGGATATATGTGAGAATGGTATATATGAATTCAAAGTATCACCTAATAATACAGGAAGCTCAACCTATAACTGGCAAGTGTTAAAACAAAGCACAGGGTTAGCAGGTGGAGGTATTGTAGCCGATGGTCAGACAACGGGTATAGTACAAATACAGTTTTTCAGCGAGGATGTGTTTGTGAAGGTAACAGAGAGCAATGCCTCCGGCTGTACAGGGCCGCCTACACAAATACCTGTGGCTGTGAATAAACGTCCGTTGATAGATAATCTCACCACGTCAATATGCAGTGGTGATGTAACGGGTGTAGTGTTGAAGGAGAATGCGTCAAGCCCGGTGGCAGCTACAACCTTTAATGTACAAGTGCCTTCCGTACTTCCGGGCATTTTACCGATAAGTGGCCCTACACAGGGCGTACTGGGTCCTAATGGTATTGCAAACGACAGCTATAAAAATCAAACTATCGCACAGACCCTGTCACTGCTATACCGCGTGAAGCCGATCAGTGCCGTGGGATGCGAAGGAGAAGAAAAGAGTGTAACCGTTGATATCAAGGCAGAACCTGTCATGGACATTGGTCTTGGTAAAGCAGTATGCAGTGATGCACCCATTGAAGTTACGCTTAAGTCGGCTATTGGATTTTTCCCGGCAGACAAATTTGTGATTGAATCTATCGTATATAATCCCGCTGTACTCACACCGCTTGACCCGCTGCCCGTAACGGGGACACTTACGCTGTATGACCCGAATATAATTTACTCACACCGCTGGGAGAACATTACCAGTACAAGCGCTACAGTTGCCTACAACGTTCGCCCCTATAGCTCTGTCACCGGATGCTATGGTAATCCTGCCGTACCGGTTGTGTTAACGATCCAGCCTAAACCAATGGTTACTCCGGTAACGGTGCCTCCGATCTGTAGCAGAGACGTATTGGATATTTCACTCACATCCGTAAACATCAGCAACGCCACGTATATCTCGACAGTATACCAGGTAAATGGAAATATAACCGGAGCTACAGGATCAACCACCAACAAGATTACCGACAAACTGATTAACAACAGCCTGTCGCTGGGATCGGTGGTATATGAAGTGCGCGCTACCAATCCTTCGTCCACGCCTGTGTGCAGTGGTCCCCCGGAATATATAACGGTAAATGTACGGCCATCACCAGACATTATAACTCCCATCAGTCTTTCTTCATGTTCTGATGGTTATGGAGGAAATACGGTTGTAAAAGATCTTACTGCACTGAACACACAGGTGAGCACGGAAGCAGGCGTAACTTACACCTGGTTCACCAATGAAAATGATTTCACCAACTCGCAAATTTCTCCGGCGCAGACGACAGCCTATACATTGACAGATGATATACCGGTATTTGTACGTGTGTTGAATCCATCCGCTTCCAGCGGATGTTTTAAGGATGCCAGGGTAACGTACGATGTAAAACCAAAGCCTCAACTGACGGCCGATCCTGTTGAGACGAATGATACACGATTCAACATTACCTGTAATGGATTGGCCAACGGGCAAGTAGTAGTGTCTGCACAATACGGAACCAATCACACGTTCAGTAAAGATGGCACCACCTTCGTGCCCACAGTGTTGTTCACAAACCTCGCAGCCGGTAACTATACTATATATACCCGCAATGCAGAAGGATGCGAAGATTCTGCACCGATTACCTTGCTTCAACCTGACCCCATCGTTCCGGGTACTCCGACTGTAACCGATGTAAGTTGTTTTAACGATCCTGCGCCCGATGGTGTTATTCAGATAACCGCTACGGGCGGTACATCCATGGCGGGTGGCGATCCGTTGAACTTCTCTTTGTTACAGGATTCCAACGCTCCGTACGATGCCGTGAATCACCAATTTACCGGCCTGCGCGCTACAACCTATACCGTGCGCATTGAAGACAAGAACAACTGTACCAAGTTCGTATCGAATATCGTGGTGAAGCAGCCAAACGATATATCTTTTGCTATCGACATTACATCCGATTACAACGGTTATGATGTGAGCTGTGCCGGACAATCCGATGGAGAGATCAGTGTAGATATAGCCCATATCACCGGTGGGAATCCCGGATATACCTATGTGCTGGATCAGGACCCGCTGAACCTTACCGGGCAAACCGATGGAAGCTTCGAAGGATTATCAGCGAATGTACTCTATACCATTACTGTAACCGATACAAAAGGTTGCCGGAAAACATCATTGCCGGAATTGTTGATCGATCCGATTCCATTGTTTGCTGGCGTGATTGGATTCGATAAAGATATATGCGAAGGTGCAGACCCTTCAGCATTCCAGGAACTGACACAACCTTTCGGCGGTATAGGAAACTACGTATACCGTTGGGAGCAGTCGGTCGATAACATCAGCTTTACACCGGCAGCGGGTGTTAACAATATGCCTGTATATGATCCTCCGGCACTCACAGACTTAACGTATTATCGAAGAGTAGTAGCATCCGGAACATGTGCTGAAGATATATCGGATGTTGTGAAAGTTACCGTACATGATTTGCCAACGGCAACGCTAAGTGCTCCGGGCGAAGTATGTGAGAATGGATTCTTTACACTTGATTTCCAATTTACCGGACAAGCGCCTTACAACTTTGATTATACTGATGGCACGTCCACGTTTAGTTTAGTGGGTGGTGATGACCGACCGGTGCCGATATTGAATTACACTTCGACCAAGACTTTCACCCTTACACATCTGAAAGATTTCTACGGATGTGAACCTGCTTCTTACCCGTTACCGGTTACAGTGAAAATGATCAACATGAATACCGATTTCACCATTGCTCCGACAACGGCACAATGCAGTGGTGGAACTTATACCTTTACCTGGACGGTATACCCGGATGTTGAATATGTATGGACCTGGAATGACGGCTCCGCACAGCAAGTGATTCCGGCAATAGCCAGTCCGGCTACACCGGTAGTGCAGCAGGTAACACACGATTTTACCAGTGCCAACGTGGGGGGTAATACTGTGCTGCCGGTTACATTGACCGCGCGCAGTACTACAGTAGCAGCATGTATAAAAGAGTCGCCTGCACAGAACATTACGGTATACCCGACTATATATATCAATGCAGTGGCCGATAAGAACGCGATCTGCAGTGGTGAGAGCGTTAGGTTTGTCAATACAACGATAGGTGGAACTTCACATCGCTGGTTCTATCGAATGCAGGGGAATGCAACAGAAGTTCGCGAGGAACGTATCTTTTCAACACCATCATCACAGGAATACACCCTGGTGAACAACACAACGCAGACGGTGGTGTATGAAATTGTATACCAGGTGAGCAACGGTTTCTGCTCGGCAGAATTGGTTATGCCGGTAACCGTATATCGTGGTATGATGGCTGATTTCAATACCACAGGCATTACACTCTATACCGGTGGTGTTGCTTATGCCGATTTTCAGGATACATCGTTGCCCGCAAATGACGGTGACTTCAGCTATACCTGGGAGTTTGGTACGGCATCATCGCCTGCTATATTTGATGGTTATACTCCGCCGCAGGTCAGCTATACTTCGATTGGCGATAAAGATATACGCCTGGTAGTGACCAACAAGGTGGCACAAGCTGCAGGACTATCATGTCTTAAAGACAAGACCGTTACGATTCAGATAATACTTCCTCCACTCGCGGCAGATTTTAGTTATACACCACAAGCGGCCTGCTTCCCAACCAACATCACGATCACTGACAACCGCGCGACTGGCGATATATATGAATGGACGCTGAAAGATAAAGCAGGTAACACATTGGTAGTGTCCAATGAGGTAAAGCCGGTATTTAAAGTATCGGGCCCCGGAGAGTATGTGATCTTCCTGAAAACTACCAATTCCATAACAGGTCAGTCGGCACAATCGGATAACAGGAACACACCAATCCAGATTATGGATCCGCCATTCGCAGCATTTGAGGTAGTGCCCGATACGATCGTTTATGTGCCGGATGATAAAGGTATACAGATGCGCAACAATTCTCTGCGCGCCAATCATTACTATTGGGATTTCAACGATGGAGAAACTTCAATCGAATTTCAACCGGAGCATTATTATAAGACCGAAGGTAATTATACCATTATGCTGGCTGCTGCCTATAACTTTGGTCCGAAAGACTTCGATGGTGATGGTATAAAAGATGGTGACCTTGTTTGCTACGATACGGCTACGCAGGTGGTGATAGGCAAGAAGGGTGGACGTGTAAAGATACCGAATGCTTTTACGCCCGATACGTCCGGGCCGAATGGTGGATATAGTGACGGACTTTTCAATGATGTATTCCGTCCGATCATGGAAGGTGTGCAGGAATTTCAGATGCAGATATACGATCGCTGGGGCAACCTGCTTTTTGAAAGTAAAGACAAGGGCCAGGGATGGGATGGCTACGACAAAAACGGCCGGCTATTGCCGGCAGGTGTATATGTATACAAGATCACGATGCGCTTATCTGATGAGCAACGAACAACACAAGTAGGGGACGTAACACTGATCCGATGATGCAGACTATATACAAGATGAAACGATGGATGAGCGTTGCCGTGCTGATACTGGTAGCGTGGGGAGCAGCCGTTGCACAAGACCCGCAGTTCTCGCAATACTATCAGGCTCCGCTGTACCTGAATCCGGGCTTTGCCGGTATTACACCACAGCAGCGACTGGCTATGAACTATCGCATACAATGGCCAAGCTTACCAAAGGCATTTACTACTTACGCTGCATCATACGATATGTTTGTGGAGGAGCTGCGCAGTGGTTTCGGATTTTTAGTAACTACGGATCGCATGGGCACAGCCGGATGGCGTACCACCACGGCTGGATTGCTATATTCATACAAAGTAAAGCTCACGCAGAACATCGTGTTTTCTCCCGGACTATATTTTGGATATGGTACCAACGGTATAGACCGAACCAAAGTGCGATTGGGTAAAGATTTGGATGTAGAGTACGATCAGCCCGGATCATCGCTCGATCCGGATGTAGCGCGTCTTGGCAATGCTTCTTATTTTGATTTCGGATCAGGCTTTCTTATATACTCCAAGAGCTTGTGGCTGGGTGCGGCCTTCTCGCACATGAATCAACCCAGTATATCCGTGTTGAATGAAGCGAGTCGCTTGCCGATGAAGACCACCATTCATGCAGGCGCCAAACTTAACCTGAGCAGCGGCCCTCGTAATGGATCGCGGCCATCATACCTCACGCCATCGTTCATTTACCGCATGCAGGGAAAATCATTTTCCCAACTGGATCTCGGTGTAAATTATCATATCGACCCGGTGTCGGTGGGAGTTTGGTATAGGGGCAAACCGTTCCAGCAATCGATTAACAATTCCATTCAGCAGGATGCACTCATCCTTACACTGGGACTATATTTCAGCCAGTTCTCGGTAGGGTATAGTTATGACTTTACCATTTCGCAGATGGGAACAGCTTCAGGAGGGGCACACGAAATATCAATCATTTACGAATTCAACTCGAAGCCGCGCCAGCGCAGTGATAAACGGAAGTATAAACTGATACCGTGCCCTACTTTCAACAGCAAAGACGGGTTCTGGAACTGATGAAGTTATACATGTATATCCATAAAAAAGGATCGGGTGAGCAGTTGATCCTTTTTTGTTTGATAAAATTATAGTGGCTAGAAGAAACCTCTACTTTGCCCCGCCGCGGTTTCTGACATTTGCTCTGCATGTTCTTTCCCGAGGTATTTGTCGATCAGCGTATGACCAAAATATATCAGGGGTGTAAGAAGAATTGCTACAGTGAATTTATAGATATAGTTTGTGATACCGATGGCTATAATTTGCTTGTTTGAGAACGTTCCCGAGAATGCGATATAAAGAACAACAAAACTATCTACGAACTGCGACACCAGCGTAGAGCCGGTAGCGCGAAGCCAGAGATACTTGCTGCCGGTAACATTTCGCAGCTTGTGAAAAACAAATACATCTACCAGCTGGCTAATGATAAAAGCTGTGAGCGACGCAATGATGATGCGTTGCCCTTGCCCGAATATTTTACCAAATGCATAATCGATATTCAGGGTGTTGCCTTGCGGATCTTTACTATAGGCACTGATCCACCAATCAGCAGGCGGAAGATGTATTGTGAGAAAGATGACCAGGAATGCGTATGCTATCAGGATAGCCGTCAGGTAACTGATTCGTTTTACGCCCGGTTTACCAAAGTATTCGTTGATAAGATCGGTGGTGATGAAAACAGCCGGCCAGATTACCACGCCTGCAGTCAGGTTGAAATCCATAGTAAGGCCGAGAATATTGAGGTGCGCAGGCTGCAGTCCCACCGTAGCTTCGGCCGAGAATATCTTGGCTCCCAGTATTTCGGCGAGCAGCGTGTTTGTAACAAATATTCCCGTAAGAATGAGAAAAAGGCGGTTGCGTTTTTGTTCGAGTGTAGGTTGCATAGATATATACTATTCCTGTAACTTAAATTCTTCACCTTCCAGCGCCAGGTGCGTATTCGCGAAGATCGGCTTGGCTTCTTCCAATATAGGCGTTAAATCTTTATAGCGGGCGGAGAAATGGCCAAGCAGAAGTTTGCTTACACCTGCCAGCGTGGCCAGCTGTGCAGCCTGTGCGGCAGTGCTGTGCAATGTATCACGCGCTTTCAATATTTCATCGTTGGCAAAGGTAGCTTCGTGATATAGCATGTCGATGCCACGGATCTGATCTGCTATTGTTTCCTGGAATGCTGTATCAGAACAATAGGCATAACTCCGAGACTTGCGTGGCGAAAGCGTAAGGTCGGTATTTTTATAAAGTATATTTCCCTGTTCATCCACAACATCGTCACCGCGTTTCAATGAAGCTATTTGTTGAATGAGCAAACCTTCAGGCAAACGCGTTTTGTCGATGCGTCTTGGTTTGGGTTTTTCCCGAAAGAGAAATCCCGAGCAGCGTATCTTGTGTTGCAGCGGAATTGTCTCCACCGTCAGTGCATCGTCTTCGAATATAATTTTTCGTTCACCCTTCTCCAGGCGATGAAAGATGATTTTGAAAGAAGGAGAGGAGCGCGAATATCGCAGTTGCGTGGTGATGATCTCATCGAGCCCGCGATGACTATATATATGCAGGTCGTTCGTTCTGCGTTGCAAATGCATGGTGAAGATCAGGCCCATCAGGCCCAGGTAATGATCGCCATGCAAGTGACTGATGAAGATATGACCGATGCGATGGTGGCTGATGTCCAGCCGCATGAGCTGCATCTGCGCACCTTCACCACAGTCTACCAGAAAATGCCGGTTCTGTATTTCAACCAACTGTGCAGAAGGATGGCGTCCATAAGCAGGCATGGCACCACTTGAACCTAGTATCGTAACTTTAAAGCTCATGTTTTAGCACAGAAATAAAAAGACCAAAACCCGGAGGAGCTTTGGTCATACTTGATAATGTTTTTTACCTGGTTATTGTTCACCACTCTTGAGATCTTTTTCGATCTCGTGCATATATACTGCATCGATCGCTTCTTCTGCAGTGGGCAGAATATTCAATACGCTGTCGAGTTGTGATATTTTGATAAGTTTCATGGTGTGTTCGGAAAGCGAAGCCAGCACAAAGATGCCGCCATCTTCCTGCATAATCCGGTTGCCCACGAGCAAAGCGCTCAGGCCGGAGGAGTCGGTATATTTTACGTCCGACAGATCGAGTATAATGTTCTTCATACCTTCAGCATGAAGTGTAATCAACTCAGATTTCAGACCGGGCGCCACGCTGGAGTCCAACTTCTCTTCATGCAACTTCAGCATGCAGTACTTCTCTTGCTTGTCGATCGTATATTTCATCTTGCTATATAATTTTCTGGGATGGGTACGAGACCGTCTTTTATTTAAAATTCCTAGATTTTCTGACTTTCCAAGTTAACGGAATTTATTGAATTGAGAATGCTTTGCTCAATTCTTTGGGTAATTCCTGAATAGTCTACCGGAGGCAGTGCTTCCCCCCGCACCAGTTGATAAAGTTCTTTGTAACGGGCCGAGATGGAGCTCACGATCTCATCTGTCATTTCGGGCACCTGCTGGCCATCCTTTCCCTGGAAGCCATTTTCGATCAGCCATTGCCGCACAAACTCTTTGGAAAGTTGCTTCTGCGGTTCTCCCGCCTGCTGGCGGGCCGCGTAGCCATCCGCATAAAAATAGCGTGACGAATCGGGCGTATGCACTTCATCGATCAGGTAAATCGTGTCGTTGTGTTTGCCAAATTCATACTTGGTATCTACCAGAATAAGGCCGCGTTCGGCAGCAAGCTCAGTGCCTTTTTTGAAAAGCCTGAAGGTATATTCTTCCAGTGTATTATAGTCGCTTTCGCTTACAATGCCGCGCTTCAGAATTTCTTCGCGCGATATATCTTCATCGTGGCCTACATGTGCCTTGGTTGTGGGGGTAATAATAGGCTGGGGGAGTTTGTCGTTTTCCTTTAGGCCTTCGGGCAGCGGAACACCGCAGAGCGTGCGCTTGCCGGCTTTATACTCGCGCCACGCGTGGCCAGCCAGGTAGCCGCGCACCACCATCTCTACAGCAAAGGGCTCACACTTAAAACCGATGGTAACATTCGGATCGGGCGTAGCCATTACCCAATTGGGCACCAGGTGTTTGGTAGCCTGCAGATTAAAGGCAGCAATCTGGTTCAATACCCTTCCTTTATCTGGAATAGCGCGGGGCAGAATCACATCAAAAGCTGAAATACGGTCGCTGGCAACCATCGCCATACGGTCTCCGAAATAATAAACATCACGGACTTTGCCTTTGTAGAACCCTGTCTGGCCGGGGAATTTGAAGTTGGTTTCCTTGATTGCCTGCATACGCTTGGAATAGTCGCCGGCAAATTAACGAAAGAAATCGGGAGTTCGGAATACCGTTATACGTTAACCGTTGATTGAAAATACTTCCCTCATGGCTTTACGGTTTTTATGAGGCTCCCAACCCGATAGGTGGTGGTGCTGATCAGTTTGCCCTCTTCATCGTATTCCTTCCAGTCTTTGTTCTTTTTATCAGCAGCATACTCGCCCTGTTCTTTAATGCGACCGTTGGGGAAGTAGGCTGTGTACAAGCCTTGCTTGCGACTGGAGCGATATAAGGTTAGTGACTCTAAAGTGCCACTTTCATAATAGGTCTTGACGGGACCGGCAAGCAGATCGAACTTCCAGGTTTCTTCGCGCTGTATCTTACCGGAAGGGAAATAGGTATAGCGCAAGCCTCCGAGCTTACCATTCTCGTAAGTCTCTTTTATATGCACCGTTTTACCGTTTTCGAAATAGGTGATCCAAAGGCCATGCGGTTTTTCATTCCTGAATTTCTTTACGGATTGCAGGGCACCGTTTTCGGCCAGTGCCTCTACCGTTGCGTCGATGCCATTCGAAGCCACCTGTTCTTTTACTTTCACTTTTCCGGAAGGATAGTATTCATAGTTGGTGCCCGTCTTCTTGCCGGCTTTGTACTTGAAGCGATGTTGTATAGCACCATCGGCGAAGTAGCCCGTATTATCGCCATGAAGTTTGCCGGCCAGAAAACTTCCCTCTACAATCAGATGCCCTTCCCGATCATAGGTTTTGAATTGGCCATTACGTGAACCTTCGTCCATAGTGGACACGGTTTCAAGCTGACCGTTGGGATAGTAATTTTTATAGAAGCCGGTAAGTATACCTTCTTTATAGTTGGCTTCCGTTTCTACTTTGCCGTCTTCGTAAAAGGTGCGTGTAATGCCGTTGGGTTTTCCATCCTTGTAAGTTATCTCTTTCTTGATCTTGCCTGTGGCATAAAATTCTTTTACCAGTCCTTCCGGTTTACCTTTTACAAAGTAAGTTTCACTTTTCAGATTGCCGTTGTCGAAGTAATATTGAATGCTGTCGGTGAGCTTATCGTTTTGATAGTAGGCTTTCTGTACAGGTTTACCTTCTTCGTTAAAAACTTCTACAGGGCCATGACGCATGCCGTTTACGAAGTGAAGCTTGCGCGCAAGTTTGCCGTTCTCATGATACTCGGTAAAGAGTCCCGACTTCACACCATCGTCAAAATTACCTTCTACCATCACGTTACCATTCTCGTAATAGCGCAGGTATTTACCGATAATTTTCTGATCGTCTTCTTTCGAGGCAGTATATACTTCCTGGATGTGTTTCTGCTGCTGATCGTAATAAGTTCTTACTTCTTTCTGGGCGAAGGCTGCAAGCGGAAATATCACCAGAAGTGGTACGGTAAATCTCATGGAGAATGAACGTTGTTTCAGATTTGAAAATTATGCATTTTTAACGATCAATTGATGGCGTTATTTTAACTCGTTGTTTTGTTATTTATGGATGAGAAGGAGAAGTTCTATTTAGATCAAAAGCTAAAGCTCAATGTTGAAATTTTGAAAATATTATCGGTTGCTATTCTTGCTGCTATTACGGGTGTGCTCTCCTTAATTGTTCAGCAGTCACCCGGAGTATTGACAGGGAAATCGATGATGCTGATGTTTTTCGGATTTGTGTTTGTTGTGATCTTCTCCATTTTAGCTATCTTTGTTTATCGTGACAATTTGAAGATGTTAA
>NZ_DAIQRQ010000025.1:0-40604 GCF_036786105.1 Ohtaekwangia sp. | reverse complement strand
CCATGACCTTCGACTTTGTAACTATATACGCATTCGTTTTTCTGAGCACCATTACAGGTTTTGCTATAGCGTTTGCCATTCATTTTTACCGGGAAGGAAATCGCGATGCCGAACTTTTGAAACGCCATCATTCGCGTGATACTATAAAAAACTAAATCCCGGTTTCCCGGGATTTTTTGTTTACATATTTTCAATCACAATCGCGGAAGCTCCTCCGCCACCGTTACAGATTCCGGCTACACCTATACCAGCGTTATTCTGTTTCAATACGTTGATCAACGTTGTAGTAATGCGCGCACCGGATGCACCCAGCGGGTGACCTAACGCAACAGCACCTCCGTTGATATTTACTTTCTCCGGATCGAGACCAAGCTTGATGTTGTTAGCGATGGCTACTGCGGAGAACGCTTCATTGATCTCGTAGTATGAAACATCTTTTTTATCGATGCCCGCATGCTTGATCGCTTTCGGTATAGCCAGGGAAGGAGCGGTGGTGAACCACATCGGGTCTTGTGCTGCATCAGCAAAACCTCTGATCTTCGCGATGGGTTTAATGCCAAGCTCTTGTGCTTTCTCTTTGCTGATGAGCACCAGCGCAGAGGCACCATCGTTCAGTGTAGAGGCATTGGCGGCCGTTACGGTTCCATCTTTCGTGAACGTTGCCTTCAATGCAGGGATCTTGTCGAAGTTTACATTTTTATATTCTTCATCTTCGGCGAAGGCAGTCACGTTTCCTTTGCGATCGGTGATCTCTACCGGTATAATCTCATCTTTAAATTTACCGCCCGCCCACGATGCAGCCGAGCGTTTATACGATCCGATAGCATAGTTATCCTGATCCTGACGCGAGATGTTCATCTCCTTCGCCGTATTGTCAGCACATACGCCCATGGCAATATGATTATATACATCCGTCAAACCATCGTGTTGCAAACCATCGATCAGTTCGCTGTTGCCATATTTATACCCATAGCGTGCCTTCATCAGGTAATAGGGAATGTTGCTCATGCTTTCCATACCGCCGGCCACAACGATATCGTTTTGACCCAGCATAATGGACTGCGCTCCGAGCATCACGGCTTTCATACCGGAAGCACATACTTTGTTTACAAGTGTGCATGGAATTTCAAAACCGAGCCCAGCGCCGGCAGCTACTTGCGTAGCCGGAGCCTGACCCAACCCGGCCGAGATCACATTACCGATATATAATTCCTGGATAAGTTTAGGATCGATGCCAGCTTTTTGAACAGCACCTTTCACAGCGATAGAGCCCAAAGCTATAGCTGTGAGTGATGACAGGCTTCCGCCGAAACTTCCGATCGGAGTGCGCACGGCCGAAATGATGTATACTTCTTTCATGGGTTAATGAGTTTCTGGTTGTGTTTGGAGCTATCTATAAACAACGTACAGCTATAGCTTTGTTGGTGATATAGCGGTAACCAGATTACCAATCCGGTTTGCCTTTGTCGCGCGGTTTAGTAGCCTTGCGTTTATTCTGTTGCAGGTATTGTACTTCCTGGTTCTTCATAGCTTCGAGAATCATGCGTGCCTTCTCTTCGCTCATCTTCATCTGCTCCAGCTTTTCAGAGAGCTGCGGATTAGGTTTCTTCTCCTGTTTCTGCTGCTCGTCTTTCTGTTCTGACTGCTGGTCTTTTTTATCCTGCTGATCTTTCTTTTCCTGATCTTTGTTCTGTTGATCCTTTTGTTGTTGTTCTTTTTCTTTTTGTTGCTGCTCTTTCTCTTTCTGCTCTTGTTCCTTCTGCTGCTGGTCTTTTTTCTGCTGCTCTTTGTTTTGTTGATCTTTCTTTTCCTGATCCTTTTTCTGTTGATCTTTCTGATCCTTGTTTTGCTGGTCTTTATTCTGTTGATCTTTCTTCTGATCCTGTTTCTGATCTTTATTTTGCTGTTGCTGCTGATCCTTCTTGTTCTTCTCGTCCAGTTTTTTCTTTAACAATTCATAATTATAGCGGGCATCCATATTATCAGGATGTGCTTTAATAGCCTGCTTGAAATCATTCAATGCCTCTTCAAGCTTTTGTTTCCTGTAGTTAATGATACCGAGCTGCTGATGTGCCTTTGATCGCACTTCGTTCTTCTTGCTGGCAGTAAGTGATTGGTAATTCGTGATAGCATTCGCAGTATCATTCAACAGAAAATAAGCATTGGCTAAATTCAGCTTCAGCTCATCTTCAGCAACCTTCATGGAGTCGATGAGGTAGTGATATTTTTGTATCGCTGCTTTATAGTCGCCTGAGGTATAGGCGTCACGCGCTTCTGATTTGGCACGGTTGATCTTGCCAATCCGGAGCGGATCGGTTACAAATGCAATCAGGAACAGGGAAACTACGATATACTTCATGCTCACGAAATCATTTATATCCGTAACGTAGGGATGTTCAACATTATATCGATCACCAGCAAGATTGCCGCTGCTGCCAGGAAGTAAAAATACTTATTAGCGGTAACATCCATAAAACGTTTATCGCGCAACTCACCTTCAATCTTGCCAATTGTATTGATCAATCGCGAAACATCGTTTTTAGTTTCATTGATTTCGAAATACTGGCCATCGGTCTTGCTGGCCAGATCCTTCAGCGAACGTGAATTGAGCTTGGTAAGTACAGGTTTCCCGTTTCTGTCGGTCTTTAATCCGCGGCCAGCGTAAATATTGCCACCGGCATCTGTGCCAACGCCCAGTGTGAAGAGCTTGATGCCCTTGTTTTCAATCTCACGGGTAACATCTTCCGTTTCCTCTCCAAAATCTTCGCCATCGCTGATCAGGATAATGATCTTGGATTTTGATTGTGTAGGCGGACCGTTCTCATCTTCCAGTTTCTTCAACGCCATGCGCAGGGGAGGACCGAAGTCAGTTCCGGAGCTGGGCACAAGACTGGAATTCATCGTTTCAATAAACAGGTTCAATGCATTTTGATCGTACGTGAGCGGGCATTGCATAAAGGCTTCGGAGCTGAAAATAATGATGCCAATGCGATCGGAGTTGAATGCGTTCACCAGTCGCTTCATTTCAAACTTAATCTTCTCCAGGCGCGTGGGCTGCACATCGAAAGCGTCCATAGATTTTGAAAGGTCAATGCAGATCATTATGTCTTTTCCCACCGACTTCACTTCTTTCTTTGAACCACCAAAGGAGGGGCCCAGTAAAGCGACCAGGAACAATGCAAAGTATAGCGTTCGCAATATCAGCTTAATGAACACCGTAGAGTAGGGGGTGTTCAGACTTTTTCCAATGCGGATCACACGCACCAGGTACAGTGCATACAATATCGCGAACAGCGCGATGAAGATAATTTCTGTTATTCCTAAATCACGATACCAATCCACGTTACAAACGATTTTACAATCAGCAATTAACAATTCCCAAGCTGGTTATGCAAGTGCTTTTCGGATAAGAAGCCTGCAGATAGTTTGAATATCGTGGGGATAAGATGGATTAACAGATCATAGATATACGTGAAAATACGTATTGGATTCTACGGTTTTATACAGAGGCGAATGAATACTTCGTTGCATAATTTTGATTCATAAAGTCGGCTTATGTCAATGTCTAGAGTTTGGTCACTGCTTTCAGTAGTAATTTTTCTTTTGCCTCATTTTGCATTATCTCAAACCGGTCCTGGGGGCATAGGTTTACGTGATGGCTCATCAACTTTGGAACTTTGGTTGGATATAGACAAAGGAATTTCCACGGTTGATCATTCAGCTTCCGGTGGAAGCGCAAATGATGTAAGCAATTGGGCAGATCAATCAGGAAATGGATTAAACATGGTTGGTCCTGGAAGTAAGGATCCTGAATTTGTATCAGGTTTAATAAACAGCCATGGAGCAGTGCAATTTGTTCAATCGAACTTCGAAAGATTGAATTTAAATAACACGATTTCTTCAATAGGAACTTCTGATAATCGGACGTTTCTTTATGTCTTTAGATTCACAGCCAATCTTAATAACTGTGAGATCATGGGGACATCAACTGGTACTTCAGTTGACTATGGATCCTTTACAGTAACAAATGACAGGCTGCGCTTGCGAAATCTTACTTCCAATGCTTATTCTGCTGTCAATTCAGTAACGCAAAGTGTATGGCATGTTGGAGTGATTGCCAAGAATGGAACCAGCGTTAATGCCTGGAATGATGACAAGAATATAATAAACACAACCGGTGATCATCTTGATTGGGCCGTTACCAGTGGATTTTCAATAGGTTCTGCCAACTATTCAGGGAGAAGTTTTCAGGGAGAGGTAGCGGAGCTGATACTTTATAGCGAGGCCATCAACAGTGCGAAGCGGATCATCATTGAAAATTACCTCGCTGCCAAATATGGTCTTACCTTATCAACTTACGATGTGTATGATGAAGATAATGCGGGGAGTGATTTCGATTATGAAGTAGCCGGTATAGGAAGGGTAGATGCCTCCAACATTCACAATGATGCACAGGGAACATCGATCCTGCGCATACTCAATCCTACCGATCTGGGTAATGATGAATTTTTTATCTGGGGGCATAACAATGGAACCTTGCAAGCCAATAACACTACGGATGTACCCAGTGGTGTAACGGCCAGGTTTGGCAGAGTATGGCGAGTAAGTGAGGTAAGCTCTTCAGGTACTGCAGTAGATGTGGGCAGTGTAGATCTGCAATTCGATTTATCAAATCTGGGAACAGTGGTTACAACAGACCTGAAGTTGCTGGTGGACACTAACAATGATGGTTTATTTGCGGATGAGACTCCTATCACGGGTGCAATCTCATTAGGCAGCAATATATATGCCTTTACAGGGGTAAGCGCCATCGGTAATAATATGCGATTTACACTGGCCACCGGCAATTCCGTGCAAACGCCTTTGCCTGTGGAGCTGACATCACTGAATGTATATACTGCTGATAATGATGTAGTAGTTCAATGGGCTACGGCTTCGGAGCGGAACAACGATTTCTTTACAGTAGAACGTTCAGCCGATGGCACCGCGTTCGAAGAAGTAGCGAGTATAGCCGGTGCACAGAACAGCAATGTAAAACATAATTATACTTTAACCGATTACGAACCGTTCACAGGATTGTCGTATTACCGGCTTAAGCAGACCGATCTGGATGGTAAGACAGAATTTCTTGGCTTGCGGTCTGTTACAGTAGAAAAGACAGCAACACAGGCTTATCCAAATCCGCTAACAGGAACAGAGCTCTTTGTTCCTGTGCAATCTGTCAGTAGTTCATACCTGGTAACAATCAGTACGATATCGGGAGAAGAGCTATACCGCGGATACTACGCAGATGCTAATGAACGTGGAGTGCTGGCCGTACATTTATCTCAGAGGCCTGTACCAGGTATTTATCTGTTACAAGTATATACTAGCAATAGCGTTTACAGGCAAAAGCTAATTGTTGAATAACGAATAGTTAAACGCTACCCTTTCTTCCGCATTACATAATCCTTCATCCAATAGGGGCCGATGGGTATATCTTCTTCGTAGATTTTGGCGAAGCCCATTTTCTCGTAGAATGTTATGGCAGGGTTGTCGCGTTTTACGTTCAGATCGAGTGTGTAGCTGTTCTGGTGTTTTATGCGGTTCGTTACTTCCTCGATCATCAGTTTTCCATAACCTTTTCCCTGGTTGTTGGGGAGTATATAGAGCTTGTGAAGTTTGTATACAACAGGATCTTCCCTGCGTGGGCCGTAGGAAGCAAAACCCTGGATGCCGTGTTCATCAGCCAACAGGAGAAACTGCTGCGATCCGTCTTCCATTACTTTTTTCAAAGCATCATGCGAATAAATCATATTCAGCATAAAGCGAATCTGCTCATCCGACAGCAATCCGGAATATGTTGGCCACCAGGTTTTCTCCGCGAGTTCCTGTATCGTGGCGATATCGGCTACACCAGCATTGCGGATAGATATCATTTCTTTATTTGTTCGAACAATGTGCTGATGCGTTTTCTTAAACCTTCGGAAGCGGGTGCATGTGGCAAACGAACAAGCGGTGTACAAATGCCGAGCAACGACAGTACATATTTTACACCAATAGGGTTGCCTTCCTCGTACATTGCTCCGTTGAGATCGGAGAGTTTATATACTTCTTGTGCAGCTTTGGTATAATTACCCGCCTGCACATATTCTTTAATCTTGCGAAAGACCACCGGGAAAGGATTGGCAAGCACGGAAATGATACCTTGACCACCAATGGAATAAACCGGCAGCGCCAGCATATCATCGCCCGAGATCAGCAGAAAATCTTTCGGCATATACTTGGCGATCTTGATGCATTGCTCCAGGTTTCCTGACGATTCTTTAATGCCGATCACATTCTTGTGCGCAGCCAGCCGGAGCGTTATTTCGGCCGTTACGTTCGAACCGGTGCGCCCCGGAATGTTATAGAGGATAACCGGCACTGGCGATGCATCGGCTATCTTTTTAAAATGCTGATAGATGCCTTCCTGCGATGGCTTGTTATAGTATGGGCTCACCGAGAGAATGGCGTCCACACCTTTCAGGTCTGCTTCACGGATTGCCTCCAGTATCTCTTCGGTGTTATTGCCTCCAATGCCATACACGATCGGCAGGTTCTTACTATTGTTGTCCTTTACGAATTGCAATATCTTTTTCTTCTCCTCAGAAGTTACGGTAGGCGATTCACCCGTTGTGCCCATCACAACATAGTAATCCGCACCCTTCGCTGTATGGCTCAGTAATTTTTTGAGGGCTTTGTAATCAACTTCCAGCGACTCGGTGAACGGTGTAATCAATGCTACACCGGTTCCATAAAACTTTTTCATAAAGAGGTATTGAAATTCGTGAATGTTTTTACTTCAGTTGGCTCGCATATTTATACATACTGTCGATCAATGCCTGTGTGTTGGCTACTGATTCAATCATGAGGTCAAGGTATAACTGGCCATCATCAAAGAATTTTCCTACGCGGCACTTGGCTTTACTTTTAGCCAGCAAATGTAACACGAGCAGATTAGGAGTAAGATCGATATAAAATAAAAAATCGAAGGGCGCTTCTGCAAACTGCAAGGCGGTGTGTGATGTGATGTTTCCCCAGAACGACAGATCCTTTTCCGTGAAAAAATCGAACTTGAATTCGTAGTTGTCGTGCTTGGCAGGCAGGTACTCGAGCACCTGCACATTTTTTTCATCCAGCTCCAGTTTCTTGATAAATTCTTTTACGATGAAGTGCTTCTGCTTGTCTTCTACCGAGAAGATGATACCCACCGTTTTTGCCTGCTTATAACCTACATTGGCGCGTAAAGCTTTATTTTTCTTTAAAAGAGCATTTGTTTTGAATTTCAGAAAGTTAAGCCTCATTGCCGGTATTTATGATGTATGTCCTAATAGTTGCTCAAAGTCTTGTTCGGAGATGATCTTCACGCCCAGTTTTTCGGCTTTCTCGCGCTTTGAGGGCCCCATATTATCACCTGCGAGCAAATAATCCAACTTCCCCGAAACGGAAGATAGCACTCTTCCTCCATTCTGTACGATGATATCCTGTAATTGTTCGCGCTCATATTTCTGAAATACTCCCGAAATCACAAACGATTTATTGCCCAGCACATCGCTCACTTTCTCAGGTTCTTTGGCGTTGCTTTCAAACTGTAGTCCTGCTTCCTTAAGTCGCGCGATCTCTACCTGGTTTTCCGGATTACCGAAAAACTGATATATACTCTGAGCGATCTTATCGCCAATCTCCGGGGCCTTCAGTAATTCTTCCGGTGTTGCTTTTGCGATGTTATCGATCGACTTGAAATAGCGCGCTAGCTTTTCTGCCACGGTCTTGCCAACATAACGTATACCGATAGCGAACATCACACTTTCAAACGGTATGGTTTTCGAATGTTCAATACCATCGAGTAAATTCTTGGCCGACTTATCTTTAAAACCATCGAGGCGAAGCACGTCTTCGCGGGTAAGCTTGTATAAATCCGCAGGGCTCTTCACCAATCCGAGGTCATACAGCTGACGAATGGTTTGCTCCCCAAGCGAGTTAATGTCCATCGCTTTGCGTTGTATAAAATGTTCAATGCGTCCTTTTATCTGTGGAGGGCAGCCGTTGATGTTCGGGCAGTAGAACGCAGCCTCTCCTTCATAACGGATCAGCTTCGTGTTACACTCCGGGCAATGCGTGATATACTGCACCGGTTGAACCCCCGGATGCCTTTTCTCCAGATCGACTCCGGTAACTTTCGGAATAATTTCGCCTCCTTTCTCTACAAATACATAGTCGCCAATGCAAAGGTCTAATCGTGCAATCTCATTGGCATTGTGAAGCGAGGCGCGCTTTACGGTTGTACCCGCAAGGAACACAGGTTCCAGTTCGGCTACGGGCGTAACGGCACCAGTTCTCCCTACCTGGTATGTAACACCATTCAGTCGCGTGCTGATGCTTTGTGCTTTATACTTATAGGCAATAGCCCACCGCGGGCTCTTTGCGGTAAATCCAAGGCGCTCCTGTTGTTCGAGGCTGTTCACTTTCACCACTACACCATCTGTCTCCAGCGGAAGGTCCTGGCGTTTGGTATCCCATTCATGTATATACCGGATTACCTCTTGAATATTTTTACACTTGCGATATGTTGGAGACACGTGGAATCCCCATTGCTCCAGTTTGTGAATGGCATCGGCATGGGTATCGGCATGATCGCCCAGCAATGCATAGGTATAGCAGTCCAGTTTTCTGCGCGCTACCTCGGTAGAGTCTTGCATCTTTACTGTGCCCGAAGCTGTATTGCGGGCATTGGCATAACGCTCTTCACCAATGTCTTCGCGCTCTTTGTTGAGCTGGGCAAAGACATCTTTCGGAAGAAACACTTCACCACGCACTTCGAAAGATTCGGGTATATCATTTCCTTTCACTTTCAATGGTACAGAGCGAATTGTTTTGATGTTGTTGGTAACGTCATCACCGCGCACGCCATCGCCGCGCGTAACGCCACGTACCAGCAATCCATTCTCGTAGGTGAGACTCATGGATACACCGTCAAACTTCAATTCACAGAAGTACTCGTATGTATCGCCTTCAAGTCCTTTCGCTACACGCGCATCCCAATCCGTCAGCTCCTCTTCGCTGTACGTGTTGCCGAGCGAGAGCATCGGGTATTTATGATATACTGTGGCAAATTCTTTTGTAATCGTGCCGCCTACGCGTTGCGAAGGAGAGTCAGGTTGTTTGAATTGCGGAAATTCTTTTTCGAGTTGCTCGAGTTTTTTCAACAGCATATCAAATTCCTGATCGCTGATCTCCGTTTTATTCTGCTGATAATACAGATCGTTGTGATACTGAATCTTTTCCGTAAGCTGTTGTATTTCTTTCTGCGCTTGTGAGGGTGTCATACGTAAAAATTAAGCGCTGTAATTTAGGAAAAAGCTGTGAGCTGCTAGCTACTAGATGCGCGTTGTGTGCGGGAGTTGCAGGAGAGAAGATGGGCTTCAGGCTTCAGGCTGCTGGAAAGTGTGGAGGTGAAGTTGTGTGTGTCGATGGTTCAGGTTTATTCTGTGGAAAACAAAAATCCAGTTGCACAAAGAAACGCAAAGAAGACACAAAGTTACACAAAGGTTTCTCTGTGTCTTCCTGATTTCAGGCTCACGAATAACAATTAACGTGTAACGGTTAACTTATTTAGTAGTATTCTGATAGGCCTTCAATCCCTGCGATATATCTACGCTGTTGTTCTTTCGCTCAATGTCGGCCATGCGTTGGCTTGGGTCAATTTCAATGGTCGCGATGTCGCTGGCCTTACGATTGATCTGCGCGGTATAGGATGGATTTACCCACGGCCATTCGTCCAGGTCAACACGCTTCACTGTCTTATCTTCTGCAGGTTTACCACCCAGCGTTTCATTCAATGGTATATAGTATAATTCTTTGCTGCCATCTTTATAGGTCACCACCAGATCAACCGGCATCGGGAAATCGCCGAGGCGCTCCAGTGTTACAAAGGTATTGCCGTCTTTCTCCAATACGGTCTTGATACTGTAGTCTATCTTCTTGGTTGTATTCACCCAGTAGCTCATATACCATTTCAGTTGCAGACCGGATACTTTCTCCATTACACGAATAAAATCATTCGGCTCCGGATGTTTGAATTTCCAGCTGTTGTAGTACAGGCGCATGCCTTTGTAAAAATTATCTTCGCCCATGATATACTTTAATTGATGCAGGAACACAGTACCCATTGAATAGGCAGCAGTGCTATAGGCAGTGTTGGTGTTGTAGTGATCGGAATGCTGACTGATCGGTTCCTGCAGTCCTCGCTTGATGAGGTTGAAGTATGAATTATAGCTTCCCGTATGTGCATCGCTCATGGGTGTATTGAAAAGCAACGCTTCTGATTCCTGGCTTGCAAAATCGGTGAAGCCTTCATCGATCCACGGATATAGCGATTCATTGGAGGCCAATACGCCCTGGTACCAGCTATGCGCGGCTTCGTGCGACATCACACCCACCAGTCCGCCAAAGGTTCCTTCTCCGAGTATCAGCGTACACATCGGATACTCCATACCGCCATCGCCACCTTGTATGATGGAGTAGCTTTCGTAAGGATATTTACCGAAGGTGGAGCTCATAAATTCAAAGTGCTTTACGGCGTAGCTTTCCATCTTCTTCCAGTTGTCTATGATCTTGTCGTTCTTCTGGTAGAAGAAATGCAGCTCCGGCCCGTTGGGTACTTGTGCACGATCGTGTATATAATCAGGATCGGCTGCCCATGCGAAGTCAATAACATTTTTGGCTACGAAGTTCCAGGTGAGCTCGCCATCGGCACGCTTCACCGTGGTACCTGTTTTTTCATATCCATAACCGATCTTGTCGGCATTGACGAGTTTACCGGTACCGGCGAGAATAAAAGTAGGATCGATGGTGATTTTCACATCAAAGTCTCCCCACACCCCGTGAAACTCGCGTGCTACATATTGATATGCATGCCATCCGCGAAAATCATATTCTGCCATTTTGGGATACCACTGTGTCATGGAGTACGCTATACCTTCCTTGTTGTTGCGGCCCGAACGTCTGACCTGTATCGGCACCTGCGATTCGAACTTCATGTCGAATACCGTCTTGGCTCCCGGAAGGATCGGCTTCGGTAAGTTTACTTCAAGCACTGTGCCGTCTACACGATATTGAGCATCTTTCCCATCCTGTTTCAATGCGAGGATGTGCTGATATCCGATCTCATCGTCTTTCAATTTGGAGATGCGATCTTTTACACGGGGATCAGGATCAGCAATGTTGCGTGAGCGAACGTCCATCATACTTCCCGGCTGAAAGGCGTTGAAGTAAAGATGGTAGTAAACTTTAGAAAGTGTATCCTTCGAATTGTTGTAATAAGTTAGTTTTTGAGTACCGGTAACATGGTGAGTTCTTACATCGAGGTGTACATCCATACTATACTCTACCCGTTGTTGCCAGCGGTAGTCCTGTGCAATGCCCGGCATATACGAGGTGCCCAACACGAGAACCGCTAAAAGAAGTTTCTTGCAATACTGCATGATGTTTGGTTAATGATTATCAGGCAAAATATTCAAAGACTTCAATATTACAAACCTGTTTTATGTGGCCGCAGGTCGATAAAATAAGTAAGGCTGCCGGAGAGGTAGCTGCTTTCAGAGTAGGTGAGTGTTTCTCCGGGAAGTGCTTTGGGTATATTGTAGCTATAGGTAAAGGTAAAACTCCACTTCTTGTAACTTACGCTGAGGGGTGCACTGATCATGTAGTTGAGAATACCAAATTCGTTGTGATTAATAACTTCATACCACGGCAATCCCTGCCTGATCCTGCGGATAAGCTCGCGAAGAGTCTCCGGGTATTGAATCTCTGAAATTACTTCATTGCCAAACAACGCAAAGAATGAGGGCATAATACTGATGCGGTCGATGCCTTTCCAGTTATGCTTTTGCAAGGAGATACTTAATCCCGGCATGATGCGGTGAACATGTGTATCGCCAAAGTAATACGAGTAATTTATCGAGAGCGATACAGGTTTGAATTCGAGTATTGGTGTTACAGACAGCGTATTCTTGTACGGTATATATACATCATCGCCGGTTTCAGAATAGAAGTAGTGATCGTAGTTGGCCATGGCCGAAAATCGTTTGGAGAAAGTATACATGTAACCGACAGAGCCTACGGTAAGGTAATACGAGGGTTTAAAGTCTTTGCTCCAATAGCCGGTAACATCGGCGTAAAGGCCTGACGTATGATAATAGGAAATACCAGGTGCAAGACCAAAGTTCTCAATACCCAATGTACGGCCTGCAGACATTACGTTGCTGTTATAGCCTACGCGTACAGCCAGCTGAGAGCCGGCAATATCATTCATCTGCAGCAGGCTGTCGATGAGCGCAAATACGTTGAGCGAATCGGTATAGGTGAGCAGCGAATCGCTATCCGGAAGTATAGCATTCCTGTCTTGCGCGAAGAGCGCAGTGCAAGTTATTGTACAGAGGAGGGTAAGGGTCTTTAACTTCATCAGGATTGCCAGCTGCGGAGATTGATGGTAGTGGTAAGCGCAACCGGCGTTACTACCAGATTAATTGTTTCGCTGCTGCAGTCGTTGTTGTTGGCGGTCGCGCATCTTCTCGCGTCTTTCCTGCATGCCTTGTCTGCGTTGTATCTGATCCAGGATCATTTGCCTGAATCTTTTTTCAGCATCTGGTAACGATCGTAACTTTTGTGCAGAGATCACTTTTAGAAGTTTGTCAGAATACTCTTTCTCCAGGTCTACTTCCTGTTGCTTTACTTTCAGGCCCATCTCCACCAGGTCTTTATCATTCTGTTCGGTAGATTTACTGGGATCAGGATTGCGCTTGGCCTGACGATACTGCTTTAACAGCTGCTGACGTTTCTCGGAGAACTCGCGGTATACCGGCCAGAATTTTTCGGCTTCGCCTGGTGTGAGTCCTAACTGATCGGTTATATAGGCTACGCGCGCAGCCTGTATCTTTTGTTTAACCTGCGGGTCTTGTTCCTGTTGTATGTCGTCATCCTGCGCAAACAGCGGTGCCGACAATAACAGTAATACAACGATGTTGGTTAATATCTTCATTACAAATTATTTAAATCTATTTCGTCTGTTATTATGTCCAGTGTTTCCTGGTCGAGCTGGTAGCCATATACAGCCGACTCAATGGCGGCAGCATCCTGTTCATCCAATACCGTGTGATCGATCAGCTCATCCGTAGAAATATCGGCATCGTCCAGGTATGCCACCAGGTCTGTAGTATGTATCTCCGCCAGCATTTCTTCCGGTGTAGTAGGAGTAGAAATGGTGATGATCCAGAAGATGCCGACCGCGATCAAGGCTACAACTGGAATAGCATATTGAAGTGTATAGCGCATCGCCGGGCGCGCAGATTGCCCTTTGGCAACACGAGCCTGGATAATGCCCGGAAGCTTATCAAAGTACCCGTCAGGTACGGTGAAAATCTCTTTTTTCGGCAGGTCTTCAAGTTTCATGTTACTTCTTCGACTTTAGAAATTCTTAAAAGTTTAATTATGCAGAAAGGAAATCTTCGATTTTCTTCACCGCATGGTGATAGCTTGCCTTCAACGCACCTACGCTGGTGTTGGTGATGGCTGCAATCTCCTCGTACGACATATCTTCAAAATATTTCAAGTTAAAAACCACCCGTTGCTTATCGGGCAGCTTTAACAATGCCTTTTGCAGCTTCAATTGTATTTCATCTCCTGAAACGTGCGAAGAGCTGTCCAGTTTCGCACTAAGTTCTTTGGAGACATCGGCAATGGGAAGAAAGAATCTGCGTTTTTTACGCTGAAGGAAACTCAGGCATTCGTTGGTGGCAATGCGATAGATCCAGGTATAGAGTTGGGAGTCTTCCCGAAAATTGTCGATGTTCTTGTGTATCTTGATGAATACTTCCTGGGTTACATCATCGGCATCGTCATGGTCGATCACCATTTTTCGGATGTGCCAGTACACCCGTTGCTGATAGACCCTCACCAACAGGTTAAACCCATAATTCCGCGTGTCTGCGTTCCGGATTTTTTCTAAAAGCTCTTTATCTTCCAAGTAGAGATTGGTGGATATCGGATGTTAGACAAAAGTTCAAAACGAAGGTTTAAATGGGGGAATTTAGTCTGCAAGATATAGCATCTCCGCGACTATATGCCAACGCTACGGCATTAATTTGCGAGGGTATCCACCAGGAGCTCGTATTGTTCTTTTGAATGTGTAGGGAAATTGGCAAAGCGCAGTTGCGTCTTCTTGAACGATCCGTAGCCATCGCCGGGCTGCATACCTTTGCTGATGAGCAGTTGCGTGATTTTCTCCGTATGCTCGCCACAATCGGCTACAATCACCGTCTTGGACCGAAGGCTTTTATCCTGTACGAATGGTTTTAACAGGCTGTGATTTTCAAGTGCCTGGTATAGCAGCGTTGCCTTATATTCCGTTTCTTTCCGAATGGTGCTGATGCCTCTGCGAATCATGTCGTCAACTACTTCGGCCAGTAAATATATACCAAGCACATTGGGAGTTTCGGGATTCTGATTTTTAAGCGCGTGCGTGTAGAGGGATGGTATGCTGTGAAATGAACCGATCGAGATTCCTTTCGCCAGCAACTGCTCTGCTTTTGCAATGCAACGGTCGTTCACCAGCCATACACCCAGACCAGCTGGCAAGCCAAATCCTTTTTGCACAGAGAAGAAAACAGAATCTACTTTATTGTAATCAAAGTCAGGGTAGGGCAGCGATGACACGGCATCTACTGCAATGAGCGCATCGGGTCTCTGCGCGCGAAGGTTGTATATAAATTCAGGTGGCT
Source organism: Ohtaekwangia sp. (assembly GCF_036786105.1). Lineage (NCBI taxonomy): Bacteria > Pseudomonadati > Bacteroidota > Cytophagia > Cytophagales > Fulvivirgaceae > Ohtaekwangia > Ohtaekwangia sp. The sequence continues at coordinate 25,806 of NZ_DAIQRQ010000025.1, read as the reverse complement.
GACAAACTCCGGTGCTTGTCTCGTTATGCGTAACACCGATGAGTTCGACTCCTGCCGGGACTACCACGGAAGAATTAAAGCCTTGTCCCATGGGTACTTCTATTTTGATCGGCTTTTTGTTGAGAAGCTGCGCGATCTCGAAGAAACGTTTAGAGAATGATCCGTTTACAAAGTGCAGCGAACTTTCTTCCACCAGATTTTGCACGATCCGCTCCCAAATCTCATTTGCTGATCCGGTGAACAGTACATGATAGTTAGCGGGAAGTCCGAGCAAGGTGCGCAAGCCATCTGCGGCTTTTTTATAGATTGCTTCATACTGTTTGCTGCGATGGGATATACTGGGAATGCCATCGCGAAAAGCAGCGCGTACGTGATCTTCTACTGTGAAGTAAAGTTGTGAAGGACCGGGCGTAAAATTAATCTTAGGATTCATAATCGCCCGTAAAAATAATGTATACAATTGTACACAGCCTCTGCCTGAGATTAAAAGTTCCCTAAAAATGAAATCAATTTTTTACAACAATTTAAAGATTGAAATGGCACGTAACCGTTGGAGAAGGGCTTTTAGCGCAAGTAGCAGAAAATACTATTAATCAATCTTGGCAGGGAAAAGTGTTTTGCCTAAGTTCGCATTACCCTTGGATTTGGGACACGTTTGCTGAACCTAACAATTTAAACAAATACCGAGCGAAGCTTTCAACCAAAATCAGGCCTCATCCCGATATTTATCGGGACCTCGCCCAAAAAGCAGGTTAACAGAAGAAGGTTGCGATTGACGGCAGCTCAAAACTTGTCTTTATGGGGTTCAGAAACACCTCACCAAATCCATTGGGTTTTTTATTTTCTGCCCGCCATTTCATTTAGCACGATCTTCTCTAGTAGTAAATTAAATATAGCACACTGCGTTGTGAGCGCTGTTAACTGTTACAGGTTAATCGTTATCCGGAAGAGTCTGGTTACGGTTAACCTGTAACCAATAACGGTTTGCTTCTGTGGGAAATAAAAACGCGCTACAATTTGCAGCGCGTTTCTTATAGCAATGAGATATACTGTATATCAATACAGCACTCTGAACTTGATCGTGTTCTCCACAGCGCGGAGTTTTGCGATCACCTCTTTATCGTATTGCTTGTTAATATCTGTGATAACGTATCCCACAGATTCATTCGTCTTCAGGTATTGACCTACAATGTTAATGTCGTGATCGGCCAGAAGCTGGTTGATCTTCGCCAGTATACCCGGCACGTTATTATGAATGTGTATAAGACGATGTGCATCCTGCAGGATTGGCAACGTGAGGTTCGGAAAATTTACGCTGTTGGATGTACTGCCCGTGTTGATATAGTCCATCATTTTGCCGGGCACAAATTTACCGATGTTCTCTTGTGCTTCCAGTGTGCTACCGCCAATGTGTGGTGTAAGAATCGTATTCGGTAAACCGCGCAGTTCGCTCATAAACTCTTCATCGTTGCTCACCGGTTCGTATGGAAACACATCGATGGCGCAGCCCGCTACTTTGCCGCTCAGTATATTTTCGCGCAGTGACTGTATATCTACTACATGGCCGCGGCTCAGGTTAATGAAAATCACACCTTTCTTCATCAGACCAAATTCCTTCGGACCGATAAGATTGGTGTTTGCCTTACGGCCATCTACGTGGAGCGATATAACATCGGCCTGCTCCAATACTTCATTCAGGGTTTTGCATTTGATGGCATTACCAAGCGACAGCTTTTCTTCAGTGTCGTAGTACAGCACTTTCATACCGAGCGATTCCGCGATAACGGAAAGTTGTGTACCTATATTTCCATAGCCGATGAGGCCGAGTTTTTTGCCGCGTACTTCAAAACTTCCTTTTGCAGACTTGTCCCACACACCTTTGTGCATCTTGGCCGATTTGTCTACGATGTTGCGCATCAGCATGATCATTTCTGCTACAGCTAATTCAACAACCGAACGCGTGTTGCTGAACGGAGCATTAAACACGGCTATGCCGCGCTTTGTTGCTTCTTTCAGGTCGATCTGGTTGGTGCCGATACAAAACGCTCCGATCACCATCAGGCGATTGGCGTGCTCCAGTACTTTTGCTGTTACCTGTGTTTTAGAGCGTATACCCAACACAGAAACATTCTTGATCTTCTGGATCAGCTCTTCCTCTGTCATCGCTGCGTGGTAAGTTTCCACATTGAAGCCTTCGGTGCGGAGCAACTCTACGGCTACAGGGTGAACGTTCTCCAGCAATAACACATTAATGCGATTCTTCGGATAGGAGATAGCCGTGTTGAGCTTATTGAGGTATAAAAACTCATCAAGGCTTGGTGTGATGTGATCTGCTTTATTCTTCACATTTTCACGCTCTACATTTTCAGTGAACGCAAAGAACTTGTTGGCAAGACCGGCATGCTTGATCTCGTAGTCGGTATAGCCATCGCCAATCACATATACATCTCCGGGGAGATTCAGTTTTTTCAGTTGTGTTACTTTACCGCCGTTGGCTGATAATGGATTCTCGGTATCGAAGCCGATTACTTTGCCATTGTCGTCAAAGCGAAATTCGTTGGCGAGTATATTTTCAGATTTTATACCGAACTCGGTAACGATCGGCTCAATAAACTCTTTGAAGCCGTTGGAGATAATATAGATGTTGTCGGAATACTGTTGAAAGAATTCCTTGTTGCGTTTGAACGATTCGGATACACTGCCTTTCAGTTTGTTGATGAGCGCAGGCAAGTGATGCTGACTGGGGGCCAGCAGGTTTAATCTTTTTTCCAACGACTCACGAAACGATATCGAGCCATCCATGCCCTGGTTGGTGATCCGTATAATCTGTTTTTTGCGTTCTTCTTTTTCAGGATGATCCTGAAGAGAGATGTCGGCCAGTACATCAAATGCTTCTACTTTCGTGAAGGTGCTGTCGAAATCGATAACAAAATATTTATTCAATTTCATAAGGGGTTGGAAAATGAAGCGCAAATGTAATTTATCATTTACGATTTATAGTTTGGTGAACGGCTAAATTTCTTTCCTAACGGATGATCGTTGTTGGGTAATCGTTATCCGTTACAGGTTAATCGCTATCAGGAAGAGTCTGTCATCTGAACTGATCACAATCAGATCATCAGTCATTGATCGGTGTCCTGGCTCGTCATTTAAGTAACCGCTTATCAGTTAGCGTTAATCGTTAAATAGATTCTTCTGATAACGATTAACCGGTAACGCTTAACGATTAACTACAAAGCGAGGTGCATCACCACTGCAGACGTAGGGCATACGTGCGAGAACTCAGACGAGGCATGAAGCTCCTGGGGAACAGCATCGCGTGTAGTATCGAGAAAACCTTTCTTAAGGAAGAAGCCTCTTGCTTTTTCAGTGAGCAGGTAAATACCTTTCAGATTTCGCTTGCGTGCTTCATCGATAAGGTAATCCGTAATGGTAGTGCCTACTGATTTACCACGAATGCCAAGCTTTACCGAAAGCGATCGGAGTAAAGCATAGTCACCATATACTTCCAACGCTCCCGTGCCTACGAGTTGATCAGCTTCATAATATCCTACCAGTAAATCTCTTTTGAAGTTAAGATCATCGGCAGGCAATCCGGAAGCTTTCAACAGCGAACGAAATATTTCAAAGCTCTCGAGGTCGTTAATGGTTTTATAGGTGAGTGTCATACGTGAATGCTTTTTTGGAGTTCAGGAAATCGGTTTGTCATCGTAGCAGGATCGCAGTTATCAAAGAGATTGCCCAGCGCGCGTTTGGCGCGGTTCCATATTTTTTCATCGATACAATACCATACACTGGGTCCATCAATGTTACCGCGAATGAGTCCTGCATTCTTCAGTTCACGCAAGTGCTGCGATATAGTAGACTGCGAAAGCGGCAAGGCATTCACAATGTCGCGGCATACACATGTTTTGCGTTGCGCAAGAAACTGAACAATAGCAATACGTGCCGGATGCCCCAACGCTTTTGCATACATCGCCAGGTGTATCTGGGCTGGTGTAAAGTTGTCGATTTTGGATGCTCCCATGGATCGTGATATTACGATAATATCCCATAATAAGCTAAATTGACCGGTATCACTTTCTCCGTGTGCCGTAACGATGCATTACTAACTGGTGTTTTGCCTGTTACTTCCGCGAGTGCAGTGCGAGCAGATTGCCCTCCGTGTCGTGGAAGAGTGCATAGTAGCCATGTTCGGGAGCGATGAGCGTTTTAGGCAGAATTACTTTGCCGCCTGCCTGCTCTACACGGTCCAGTACCATGCTCAGATCACTGCCTCCGTTCAGATATACCCGTGCCCCTTCCGTTGTAGGAGTATATCCTTTACCAAAACAGATTGCTCCGCCCACACGCTGCTCTTTCTGTTCATATAAAAAGAAACCCATGCGTGTAGGGCCAACCATCGTTTCAGGCATCTGGTAATCGTAGATAGCAGAATAGAATTTCTTGGCGCGATCAAAATCACTCACGGGTATTTCAAACCACGTTATCGAATTATCGAGCATCTCCATAGCGGTGTGTTTAGCGTTGATAGCGACAAGTACGTAAAAAGTGGCGGGCAAAAAAATACCCCGCTTCAGCGGGGCATCTTCTTCGGTTTCTATTTTTTCCGTTTCAGTACTTTTTCAACGGCGGCTATAATATTCTCCGGACCAAGTCCATATTTCTTGAGAAGTTGTGTAGGAGTACCGCTTTCGCCAAACGAATCGTTCACCGCTACCATCTCGATGGGTGAAGGATTGAAGCGCGCCAATACTTGTGCTACGCTGTCGCCCAGGCCACCGTTGATCTGATGCTCTTCGCAGGTAACAACACATCCGGTTTTGGCAACCGATGTTAATATAGCTTCAACATCAAGAGGCTTAATGGTGTGAATATTGATGAGCTCAACGCTGATTCCTTTTTCAGCAAGTGCAGCTTCTGCTTCCACAGCGTGCCATACCAGGTGGCCGCAGGCAAAGATCGTTACATCTTTACCTTCGATCAGCTTATCTGCTTTACCAATGGTGAAAGGTCTGTCTGCACCCATGAAAATCGGCCAGCTCGGGCGACCGAAGCGCAGGTATGCAGGACCTTCGTGTGATCCTAATGCAATGGTAGCAGCTTTCGTCTGGTTATAGTCGCAGGGTACAATTACCGTCATGCCCGGGAGCATTTTCATCATACCGATGTCTTCCAGTATCTGGTGCGTTGCGCCATCTTCACCCAGCGTTAAGCCGGCATGCGATGCACATATCTTTACGTTCTTGTTTGAGTATGCTACAGACTGACGAATCTGGTCATATACACGACCGGTGGAGAAGTTGGCAAATGTACCGGTGAAAGGAATTTTTCCACCAATCGTCATACCTGCAGCGAGGCCAATCATGTTGGCTTCAGCAATACCTACCTGGTAAAAGCGTTCCGGAAAATCTTTCTTGAAAGCATCCATCTTCATAGACCCGGTAAGGTCTGCGGTGAGTGCTACTACATTCGAATTGCTTTTGCCAAGCTCGTGCAGGCCCACGCCAAACCCAGAGCGTGTATCTTTCTTTTCAGTGAAGGTAAATTTGGTCATATAGTTATCAAGTACAAATTATAAATCAGTATATGCTCTGTAAAACTTCAACACTCCAACACATCAACACCTGAGCACATTGAAAGCAGTGCGAAAGTCGTAAATAATTTTGGTTCTTCCAGCACGCTGATCCATAAACTGTTAACGTTTTGTTAAAGTCATAAAAGAGGCGAACAGCCTGTAGGTTCATCCGTTCAGTACATCGTTACCATTCCACCATGAACCACTCATCCACCTCATCCTCAGAAGAAAAGAAATCAGACCGCAAGCTCATCATCTGGTTTATCATTGCCCTGATACTTGCATTGCTGCCCTGGATCATTCTCTTGTAATCAGTTAAAGACATTCAACATTTTTGTTTCGCCCGGGGTGAGGTCAAACACCTTGAAGCCTGTGAACTTGCTGCCCGAAGCATTCTTCACCCGGAAAACAATTTTATACCGGCCGGGCAACATCGTGAAAGTAAAGTTAGCTTTCAGGTTGTCGAGGTTGCAGATCCATTGCTGGGTGCCGTCAGCGTTCATTTCATATAAACTTCCATAGCCGGTAGAGATTGTGTTGAAGTTTACAATGCCCGGTGCCGGTAAGTATATATTTTGTGTTTTGTTCGCCTGAATATCGACTGTGAACTTTCTTCTGGGCAGCGTGAGCGTTTCAATTTCGTATTTACCCGTTATATAGCGAACCGTTTCATTGCTGTGCTGCACGTGAATGATATTGGTTTTGTCTTTCTCACGCACAATCACTTCAAGGTTATTGTCTTTGCGGCCTTCCTGCTGCACCTGCAGATTTCCCTGCGGAACGGGTATACGAATGGTGTTGTGCTTGCCCAGCCCGATGGCTACATTTCGCTTCACTACCGGCGGGATGGTGTTTACTACAAAATCATAATCAACCACCGGATCGATCTGCACAGAGTCGGGGCGACCTTGCGAATCGCGGTAATGAACAAAGTCATACATGCTGATGCCGGTAAGCGAGTTCACAAAACTTACGTTGACATTTGTCTCGGTTGGCTGATTACGGGCATCCAGTAATTCTACACTCACGGTTGTTTTCGAGAACGTGGCTTGTATCGCTTTGTTCAACTCTTCATGAAAGGCCTGCGGAGTTTCAGCGCTGATATATTTACCGGCACAATCCAGTGTTTTTTCAGCACGCAACCCCAGACCAATAATATAGGGGCGGAGGAATACACCTTTCTTTTGCAATTCGCGCGAGGTTGCGCACAGATCTCCACCACACGATTCTATACCATCGGTAATGAGTATAACAATGTTGCGATAGCCTATACCGCCAGGAAAATCTTTTGCGGCTTGCTCCAGCGAATACGTAATGGGAGTAACACCTTTTGGTTTGATCTCGTTGATCTTGTCAATAATAAGTTTGTGGTTCTTGGGCTTGAAGGGTACTTCCAGCCATGTATCTTTACAGTTGTTGGCTTCGCGTGGCGACCGGTGACCATAAATACGCAGTGCAAGCTCCAGCTTGTCGTTATGGCTGAGTGAATCTACGATTTGTGTCAGGATAGACTTGGCAATGTTAATCTTGATCTGGTTGGGTTTTCCCCACGGCTCCAGCATACTTCCCGAGCCATCAAACAAAAAGAGTATGCGCGTTTTTTCAGGTACGCGCTGTATCAGTTTCTTCTGAGCGAAACCCAGCGAGCAGCATGTTATTACCATCATGCATAGCAACGCTCCACGTAATGTAATTAAAAAGATATACCGGTTCATCTGCGACATTTAAACGTTGCAATGTCGGGGAGATTGTTGTGGTAAGAAAACGAATGATGGAATTTATCTATACCTGTTGCAGAAAATCTTCCAGGCTTTCTTCCTGCTCCATGCCCAGCTTCTTCTTGAGCCTGTACTTGGCCTTCTTCACACTGTCGGGCGAGATAGCCAGTATTCTGGCGGCTTCCTTCATTGATAAATTCATTTTGAGCACGGCCAGCAGGCGCATATCAGCGCGTGTAAGGGAAGGATGCAGATACCGCAGGCGCGAAAAGAAATCGGGATATATTTCTTCGAAGAGTGTGCGGAAGTTATTCCAGTCCTCTTCCGTAATAATATTGCTTTGCAGAATCTGGTTGTACTTGCGAAAAGTTTCGTCATCGTTCGGTTTTGCTTCCTGCAATTCGATCTTACGCTGTGCTTCTTCCACCAGCCGTGTTTTCTCCATCAGCTCCAGTGCAGCGGTCTGCAATTGCAAACGCTTTTCTTCTACTTCTTTTTTCGAGCGCCTCAATAATCTGTACAGTGCAAAAGACAGGAGCAGTAAAGCAACAATACCACTCAACAGCCAGTACAGATGTTGGCGCGAGCGTGCCTGCAACCTGGTGAGACTGAAGAGCTGGTCTTCCTGCTGTGATGTGCGCAGCAGAATATCACTCAGCGCTTTTCGTCTTACGTTCAATATACTGTCCTGAAAAGATTCTGCTTTGGACAGATAGGCTATAGCTGAATCAGGCTTGTTAAGTGATTGAAATAAATGTGAGCGGATTTTGAGTGCATTATAGTGATCATCAGGTTCGCGATCGGCCAGCCCCAGTGCTTTATTATTATAGTACATTGCACTGTCGGGCCGATGCCCTATATAAAATGACGCCAGCGCATTGAAGATTGATGCAGAGTTTTCTTCCGCCGTAATATGCCTGGCAATTTGCAGATGGTAGAGGGTAGAGTCGCGGTTGCCCGCGCGCAAGTGTATATCGGCCAGCGTAAGATTAGTGGAAGTAGTGAGGTGATGATTGCCCTGAAGACTCTCGATCGAATCAACCTTGTGTATAAAAATACGTGCACTGTCATCATCGTTAATCAATGTATAGAGCTCGGCCAGATTCTGGTAGTTGATGCTGGTTCGGAGAATATCGTAAGGAGAATTGCGATGTGAAAAGTAATCCGTTGATTCCAGCAGCAATCTCTTGGCTTTGGGGAAATTGCCAATCTTCCAATAACATAAAGCTATGTCAGATTTATATTTGGCAGCATCGGCATCATTTTTCCCGATTGAATAACGCAACACTTCCTGCGAATAAAGCATCGCTTCTTCATACAGCCCGCGTCTGGCGAAGATGCGGCCAATCTCGCGCTTCGTTTTCATTTTAACGGGCGTGCAGGCATTGATCTGCAATGCCTGTGTAAATAATGCAAGGGCTTCTTCGTGCTTCGACAAACCGCGTGAGAGCATATATCCTTTTTGAGTAAGGCACCAGGCGATGCCATTTTGATATTGTATAGCTACTGACTTCTGGTAGGCTGATTCATTTATTAATAAAGCCTGGTCAAGCGATACCGGAAAGGTATTATCTGCCTGTTCAATCATCGCCAGAATGCTGATGGTGTCTTGTGGGTTCAGCTCAGCCTGCGCTTTTGCGAGGACAGGTAAAGCCATAAGCAGGAAAATTACCAGCGCGGTAGATAATACAGGTGTGAATGGTACTGGTGTGGTGGTTTTCTGCTGCATAGACAAATTCAAAAAATGCTTCAAACCTTAGTTATAACATTTAAATTTCCAAGGTATAAAAATAAAATGCAGGGCGAGTGTTAAAAAATCTGTTTTACAAGGAAAAGTACATCATTGCTAAGTTTTGAGGTTGTGAAGACCTATAGTGCGCATAACAGTACCGCCTATGGAGGTATATATTTAAGTATGATAACGTAAACCGATATGTACGTGTGGCCTGTTGGCCTGCTTCCTGACATTTTAATGCAGGGCCGTTAATGGCAAGCCGGGAGTGGTGTGTTGGCCCTGTATACTTTTTGCGTTGGTTAATTTTTTGAGTTGTGAACTATTTGCTACCAACCGCTGGAAGGGGTTGAGACTTCTGCATACGTTCATTCATTCTTCACCTGTCAGGTGGGAAACTTCCGACTTGGGCATTACTCTTTTTCTTCCCGCATTTAATTCCAGTCTTATTACTGTTCTAACAACTTCTCAACGCCAGGGCATTCAAAGTGCCGAATTGCACGAATACAGGGCATTATGGTATAATCGCTGAAAATATAGTATTTCAAACGCTTGCATTAGTATCTGTAAAAGTGTTATCTTCAATTACTCCAATCAAACAGACACTCGTATGGGAAAAGTTAGAAACATCCTTCAGAGCAAGGGAAGTGTTGTCTTTTCCGTTGCTCCTTCGGTAACTGTCTATAAAGCTATAGAGTTAATGTCGCTCAAGAATATCGGTGGACTTCTGATCACCGATGCTCAGGGACACTTGATGGGAATTTTCACAGAACGTGACTATGCCCGCAAGCTGATTCTGAAAGGTAAATCTTCGAAAGATACGTTAATAGGAGAGATCATGACTGAAAACCCGGTAACGGTTTCTCCCGACACCAGCATCGAAGATTGCATGAAGACTATGACCAACCGTTTCATTCGTCATTTACCCGTGGTAGACGATGGGGAGTTGGTAGGCATGATCTCGATTGGTGACGTTGTTCGTTTCATCATGGAGGAACAACGTGGCATCATCGAAGACCTGGAATTTTACATCACAGGTCATCATCAGTAAGCCTGACGTGACGCGAGTAATCTGAATTGCTCGCGTTTTCTTTTGCACTTCCCTCTGCAGACATACGCCCGCAGATCGAAAAAGTATTCGGTATAAGGTTCTTAAAAAGCCACTACGTTGGAAACTCCAACAGAACATAGTGCTTCGCTTTGGCCTTTATTCGTGTACGGGCTGATCGTATTGAGTCTGGTAGGAGCCATGCTCGGACTCTCCTATATATTAGGCCAACATCATAACGAACGCGCCACCCACGATCCGTACGAAGGTGGTATACTCAGCACCGGCTCTGCACGCATCCGTTTCTCTGCCCAGTTCTACCTGGTTGCTATGCTCTTCGTCATCTTCGATGTCGAAACGATTTTTATTTTCTCGTGGGCAATAGCCTTCCGCGAACTGGGATGGTATGGCTATACTGGCGTGATCGTATTCCTGATCCTGCTGGTAGTAGTACTTATATACGAGTGGCGTGCAGGCGCTCTCGACTTCGGCCCCGATGGGAAAAAGATATTGAAAGCATATAGGAAGATGAGCGCTGGACAGTAGGTAGCTGCTGACTACAGGCCACTGGCTGCTTGAAATAGCTGCGAGCTTTGAGCCATGAGCTGCGAGAGGAAAAGAATAGTGCAGTGAACGTTGAACATTGAACAAATAATATCGATCAACGAAAGTAGAAGTATATATATCAAGGACACACACTATACCGCTGGCTCGGACCTCTAGAAGCTAGCAGCTAGTAGCTAGCAGCTCTTAACCGAATAACGAACAAGGAACACCGATCAACGAATGTAAAACTATACTCCGGTAGCCAGCAGCTTCCCCACACGTTACTACTACGAACATAGAACTATCAAGAAAAACATGAACTGGTGGCTTTCACATACAAATGGAAATGGTTCCGGTGCTGCCGTGCAAGGCACGAGCTCAATGGAAGAAGCGGTAAAGCAAAGTGTAATGCTTACCAGCATGCAAAGCCTGTTGGCGTGGGGAAGGCGTAATTCGATGTGGCCTTTTCACTTTGGACTATCGTGCTGCTTTGTGGAGATGGCTACGAGCATGACGCCTAAATATGATGTGGCGCGCTTTGGTGCAGAAGTAATTCGGGGCACACCGCGCGAGGCAGATGTTATGATCATTGCCGGAACTGTTTTCATCAAAATGGCACCAATTATCAAGCGACTCTATGAACAGATGATGGAACCGCGCTGGGTAATTTCAATGGGATCGTGCGCCAATTCCGGTGGCATGTACGATATATATAGTGTAGTACAGGGAGTTGACAAATTTATGCCGGTAGATGTATATGTACCGGGATGTCCTCCGCGGCCCGATGCTTTTATGGAAGGCCTGGTGTTGCTTTCAAAAAGTGTTGGTCAAGAAAAACGCCCATTGAGTTGGGTGATCGGCGAGCAAGGTGTAATCAAGCCTGAAAAAATATCAGTGAAGGAAACCAAACGGGAAGCACGGCAACAAATGGTAACGTTCCGTACACCCGAGGAAATATAGCGTTCCGACTTCGCTACATACGGCCCATCTATTTTGCAAGGAGGGGACTGAAGCTTGTCTATAGGATCGATCTTCTCTTTGCAAAATTTTCTTCTTAAGCGCAGCCGGAGTGAATTTAAAATTCTCTTCGCCATGGAAACAAGCAGTAATCCAACAGAACTTTTGCAGCGGCAGTTTGGTGACGATGCCGTTACCGTACAAGCCGCAAAAGACGATATCGTTACGGTATGGATTCCGTTCAGCAAAATAAAAGATATACTACAGTTCCTGAAAACGGGCATTCCCAAGCCCTATATATTGTTATTTGATCTCTCGGCCATTGACGAACGAAGTCGTAAACGTGACTCCGATTATCCCTCCGATAATTTTACTTTGTTATATCACCTCTTTTCATTTGATCGGAATAGTTTCATTCGCTTAAAAGTTGCCCTCAAGGGAGAGTTTCCTACCGTGCCCAGCATCACGAAGCTGTGGGCGAATGCGAACTGGTATGAGCGTGAAGTGTTCGATATGTTTGGTATACGCTTCGATGGTCATCCGCACCTGCGCAGGATATTGATGCCGGAATCGTGGGAAGGTAATCCGCTGCGTAAAGAACATCCGGCACGTGCAACGGAGATGGGACCTTTTCGGCTGTTTGATGAGAAACAGGATCGCGAGCAGGCTGCATTGCAATTCCGTCCGGAAGACTGGGGCATGAAAACACAACAGGAAGATTCTGATTTCATGTTCCTCAACATCGGCCCGCAACACCCCGGCACACACGGTGTGCTGCGCATTGTATTGCAACTCGATGGCGAAGATATAGTGGATGCTGTGCCGGATATAGGATTTCACCATCGCGGTGCAGAGAAGATGGCAGAGCGGCAATCATGGCATACGTATATACCGTATACCGATCGTGTCGATTATCTCGGTGGTGTAAATAACAATCTGGCTTACCTGCTTGCCGTAGAAAAGCTGGCGGGTATAGAAGTGCCCGAGCGTGCCCAGGTAATTCGCGTGATGATGTGTGAGTTCTTTCGCATCGCCAGTCACCTGGTGTGGTATGGAACCTTTGCACAGGATATAGGGCAGCTCTCTCCGGTGTTCTATATGTTCAACGATCGTGAAAAAATCTTTGATGTAGTAGAAGCAGTATGCGGAGGACGCATGCACCCGAACTGGTTTCGTATAGGCGGTGTAGCGCAGGATCTGCCGAAAGGCTGGGAGACGTTAGTGAAAAACTTTATCGACTACTTCCCGAAGCGATTGAAAGAATACGATGCCATGGTCATGAGGAACAGTATATTCAAGGCCCGTACCGTAGGCATCGGTATATTTACCAAAGAAGAAGCCATCGAGTGGGGCGTTACCGGACCAGGACTCCGCGCCTGTGGTTTTGAATGGGACTTCCGGAAGAAGCAACCTTATTCCGGCTACGATAAATTCAATTTTGATATACCCATTGCGCACAACGGCGATTGCTACGATCGGGCTGTAGTGCGTGTGGAAGAGATGCGCCAGAGCCTGCGCATTATTGAACAATGCCTGAAGTATATGCCCGATGGTGACTATAAAGCTGATCATCCGCTGGCAACACCTCCGGTAAAGAAACATACCATGAAGGATATCGAAACCCTCATCACACACTTTCTCGGTGTGAGCTGGGGCCCGGTTATTCCTGCAGGCGAAGCGATGAGTTGCATTGAAGCAACCAAAGGAGCCAACAGTTATTATGCGATAAGTGATGGCAACACATCGCCCTATCGTGTAAGAGTCCGCACGCCATCATTCCCCCACATGCAGATGCTGCCCTACATCAGCAAAGGCTATACCGTAGCCGACATGCTCAGCATCCTCGGAGCGATGGATTATGTGCTTGCTGATATTGACCGTTAATCGTGTTGGAGTGTTGATGTGTTCAGGTATTTAAGTGAAATACCCGAAACCACTAACTTCAACACCCCAACACATCAACACATAAAGAAATGCTTTCCCTCGAAGAAGTACACGAAATAGAAGAAGCGATTCGGGTGGTGCCGTATCGGAAGGCGGCTTGTATTGAGGCGCTGAAGGTAGTGCAGGAGCACCGAAGGTGGATATCGGATGATAGTCTCAAAGATATAGCCGAGTATCTGCACATGTCGGCAGAGGAACTGGATTCAGTAGCTACATTCTACAATCTCATTTTCCGCAAGCCGGTAGGAAGGCATATTATACTGATATGCGACAGTATATCATGCTGGGTAATGGGATACGAGAATATACGCGAAGCTATCATGCAGCAGCTGTCCATCAAGTATGGCGAGACGACAGCCGATAATCGCTTTACGCTCTTGCCGAATCCATGCCTCGGTATATGCAATCATGCCCCCGCGCTGATGATCGATCACGATCTATACAGTGATATAAAAGTTGAACAGGTAAAAGAGATACTGGAGAAATATACTTAGCGAATGTAGCCTCATCTAAAACCCTTCTCCAAAGGAGAAAGGTTTTAGATGAGACTCTCGCAGCTCACAGCTAAAAGCTCATAACTATTTTTCAATATGGAACGACCGCTAACAGAACATATTCGTGCCGACCGCAGGCCGCTATCGCTGGGAGAGTATGAGAAGATGGGTGGATATCAGTCTGTGCGGAAAGCGTTGAAAGAGATGACTCCTAAAGATATACAGACTGTAGTGAAGGAATCGAATCTGCGGGGCAGAGGAGGAGCCGGTTTCTCCACAGGACTGAAATGGAGCTTTGTGCCGATGGATGCGCCATCGCCTAAATATTTCATTGTGAATGCCGATGAAATGGAGCCCGGTACATTTAAAGATCGTCTGCTGCTGGAGAGTGCTCCTCATCAATTGATTGAAGGAATGATTGTATCGGCATTTGCTTTGCAGGCTGATATATCGTTTATCTTCTTACGCTGGGCTTATAAGGAAGCTGCGAATACATTGCGCTTTGCTATACAGGAAGCCTACGATGCCGGCTACCTTGGCGAAAATATACTTGGTACGGGCTATCACCTCGAAATGCATTTGCATACCGGTGTAGGCCGCTATATGTGCGGCGAAGAAACAGCATTACTGAATTCTCTCGAAGGAAAACGGGCTACACCACGCGCTAAGCCACCCTTTCCACAAGTGAGTGGATTGTTCGGAAGACCTACTATTGTAAACAACGTAGAGACGGTGAGTTGTATACCGCACATCGTCAATAAAGGAGCCGACTGGTTTCAGAAATTAAGTCGCACGAATGATGCAGGTACCAAGCTATATGGCGTAAGTGGTAAAGTAAAACATCCCGGCCTGTGGGAATTACCGATGGGAGTTACCGTACGCGAGCTGATCGAAGAGCATGCGGGTGGCATGCAAGACGGGGTAAAATTCAGAGGTGTTTTACCCGGTGGCGCCTCTACTGATTTTTTAGTAGAACAGCACCTGGATGTAAAGATGGATTATGCTTCGGTTGCAGCCGCCGGCAGTCGCCTGGGTACAGGCACCATGATTGTACTGGATGATAAAACTTCCGTAGTAGGCTTCGTCAAAAACCTGATACACTTCTTTGCACAAGAGTCGTGCGGCTTTTGTACTCCTTGTCGCGAAGGATTGCCGTGGATTGAAAAGATACTGCATGCTTTGCAGGAAGGGAAGGGAGAAGCAGGTGATATAAACCTGCTTGAGTTTCATACTAAATATTTAGGCCCCGGCAACACTTTCTGTGCGCTCGCCCCCGGAGCCATGGAGCCTTTACAAAGTGCCATCAAATATTTTCGCAAAGACTTCGAAGACTATATTTCCGAAGCCCTGAAAAATCAATCCCTAACCACCGGCCTCCCCAAAAAACAAAACCTCATAACCGACATTTCTAAACTATAGCGATGACTAAACACACGTTTTATCTCCCGAACGTACACACCTAAACACGCACACACGCAAACACTTCAACACTCCAACACATCAACACTTCCGAAACATGACACTATACATTGACCATAAACCTTACGAAATCCCTTCCGGCAAAAACCTGCTGGAGACGTGCCTTACTTTGGGATTCGATGTTCCATACTTCTGCTGGCACCCTGCCATGGGTTCTGTAGGAGCATGCCGGCAATGTGCTGTAAAACTATATAAAGATGAAAATGACCAGAAGGGCAGACTGGTGATGTCGTGTATGGAGCCCGTTGCGAACAACCAGTATATATCAGTCAATGATCCTGAAGCGAAAGAATTTCGCAGCACCGTAATCGAGTGGCTGATGACCAACCATCCGCACGACTGTGCCGTATGCGATGAAGGTGGCTCCTGTCATTTACAGGATATGACGGTAATGACCGGCCATAACTATCGCAGGTTCCGGTTTAAGAAACGCACGCATCAAAATCAATATCTCGGTCCGTTCCTCAATCATGAAATGAATCGTTGTATACAATGTTATCGCTGTGTGCGATTCTACAAAGACTATGCAGGCGGTAAAGACCTCGATGTATTTGCATCGCGCAGCAATGTATACTTTGGCCGGGCGGAAGATGGCGTGCTTGAAAATGAATTTAGCGGTAACCTCGCAGAAGTTTGTCCCACCGGTGTATTTACAGACAAAACACTCAAGCAACACTATACGCGCAAGTGGGACCTTACCATGGCGCCATCCATTTGCCAGCATTGTAGCATCGGTTGCAACACCATCGCGGGGGAACGTTACGGTACTTTGCGAATGATTGCCAACCGCTACCATGGTGAAGTAAACGGCTACTTCCTGTGTGATCGCGGACGATTCGGATATGAATTTGTCAATACACGCGAGCGCATTCGGAAGCCAGTCATTCGTCAGCAGGTTGTTGACCGGCAGGCGGTGCTGACAGAAGTGTCTGCGCTGTTGAAAAATACCAACGTCATTGGTATAGGTTCACCGCGTGCATCGCTGCAGGCTAATTTTACTTTAAAGGCGTTGGTAGGCGATCAGAATTTTTACCACGGTGTTTCAGATAATGAACACGACCTGGCAGAGCTTGCCATTCGCATATTGGGCGAAGGGCCCGTGCGAACACCATCTACGCGCGAAGTGGAAGATGCCGATGCAATCTTTATTCTGGGTGAAGATATAACCAACACAGCTCCTATACTGGCGCTGGCCGTACGACAGGCGGTGCGCCAGCAGCCATCGGAAGCTGCGGCACAGATACATGTGCCATTGTGGAATGATGCTGCCGTGCGTGGCATTGTACAGGATAAAAAGGGACCGCTATATATAGCCAGCCTGCATACAACAAAATTAGATGAACTGGCCACCACTACCTATCATGCAACGCCGGATGATATTGCCAGACTCGGCATGGCCGTTGCACATGCTATAGATAATGAGTCTCCGGAAGTAGAGTCTATTTCCGAAGACATAGAAGTCCTCGCAAGACAAATAGCCCAGGCATTGTCGGCTGCGAAAAAGCCTGTCATTATATCCGGTGCCGGATGCCAGAGCGATGTGCTCATGAAAGCTGCTGCTAACATTGCCGGAGCGCTTCATAAAAAGAATACAGAGACGGGCCTCGTGTTTACCATGCTTGAATGTAATTCCCTCGGACTCGCCATGATGGGCGGTCACCGGCTGAATGCTGCATTCAATGCTGTATTGAACGGTCATGCCGATACTGTGATTGTGTTAGAGAACGATCTATACCGCCACGGTCACGCAGCAGATATAGATGCTTTTCTGAATGCCTGCAAACATGTTGTTGTACTGGATCATTCTGTACATGCTACTACCGCACGTGCAGAAGTAGTAATACCGGCGGGTACATTTGCCGAGTCGGATGGTATACTGGTAAACAACGAAGGAAGAGCACAGCGCTTCTTCCAGGTATATGAAGCCACCGATGTAATTCAGGAGAGCTGGCGCTGGTTGCTCAATATAGGATGCAGTGCCGGTAACAAACGCATGAATGCCTGGAAGAATTATGAAGATGTAACCAATGCTATGGCAATTGAAGAGGCGCTGCTCAAAGGCATTGAAACTATATCTCCGCCTCCCGGCTTCCGGTTGGCCGGACAACGTATACCGCGTGAGCCACATCGCTATAGTGGCCGCACCGCGATGAATGCCAACAAGAATGTAAGCGAGCCCAGGCCACCGGAAGACCCTGATTCACCACTCTCGTATACCATGGAAGGTTATAGAGGCCAACCGCCTTCTTCCATGATACCTTTCTTCTGGTCACCGGGGTGGAACTCGGTTCAAGCTGTTAATAAATATCAGCAGGAGATAGGCGCATCATTGCGCGGTGGTGATCCGGGTATACGATTGCTGAATCCGGTAGCTGGAAAAATAGTTGAGTATTTCAAAGGTATACCCGAAGCATTTCGTCCCATGGAAGACCACCTGTGGGTGATGCCGGTATATCATATTTTCGGATCGGAAGAATTGAGTGCGCGTTCACCTTCGGTGGCGGAGCGCATTGAAGCGCCCTATATATTGGTCTATTTGGATGATGCCTTAAACCTGCAATTGCAGGATGGCGACCTGCTCACGTTACATATTGGTGCGCATACCTACTCACTACCTGTACGAATAACAACGGAGATACCACACGGAGTGGCAGGCGTTCCCTATGGCTTCGAAGGTATACCGTATGCAGAGTTGCCGGAGTGGGCAACCACACGCCCATCTACCGCTACCTATATACCCACTCCCCAACCCAGACACATAAAAACATAAACACTTAAACACGTAAAGTAATGTCGCCATTATTAATTGTTGTTGCTGTGCTGGGAGGGTTACTGCTTGTAGCGCCCGGCTTGATCTGGCTGGAACGCAGGCTGCTGGCCGTATGGCAAGACCGTTATGGCCCGAACCGCGCAGGCCCGTTGGGAGTACTCGTGGTGCTGGCGGATACCTTGAAACTTTTCTTCAAGGAAGACTGGGTGCCACCATTCTCCGATAAAAAAGTATTTATACTCGCGCCCGCTATAGTTGTGATCAGTGTACTGATGAGCTTTGTGATCGTACCCTTTTCACCCGGCATTATTGTGGCTGACCTGAATATAGGTTTACTGTTTTTCCTCGCCATGTCATCGATGGGCGCGTATAGTATAATTTTGGGCGGATGGGCATCGAATAATAAATATTCATTGCTCGGTGCCATGCGTGGCGCCGCACAGATGATCTCCTACGAAGTGTTCATGGGATTGTCGCTGATGGGCGTGGTGTTGATGACCGGCTCATTCAGTTTACAGGATATCGTCAATGCACAGAAAGGGATGTGGTTTGTTATACCGCAGTTTCTCGGGTTCGTGATTTTTTTAATTGCCGGTATAGCCGAAACACATCGACTGCCCTTTGATATACCGGAGGCAGAAAGTGAATTGATTGCCGGCTTTCACTCCGAATATTCCGGAATGAAGTTCGGAATGTTCTTCGTGGGCGAGTATATCGGTATCATGCTCATCTCCTGCATGGTAACCTGTCTGTTCTTCGGTGGCTGGCTCGGGCCGGCATTTCTTCCTCCCATTGTGTGGTTTGTAGTAAAGATGTTTGCTTTTATAGCGCTCTTTATTTTGCTGCGTGCCTCGCTGCCGCGCCCGCGCTACGATCAGCTCATGGAATTTGGCTGGAAGATACTGTTACCGCTGTCATTACTTAACCTGATGATAACAGCCGGTATCATTCTCTGGAACGAGCAATAGTATATAGTATAAAAAATTCAGCAGGCTATATATGTTCAGCATCATCCGTACCATGTGGCTCACGTTTTTGCACATGTTTCACAAACGTGCCACCATTCAATACCCTGAAGAGAAAGCAAAATTACCGGCACGGTGGCGCGGTCGCATCGTACTAACGCGTGATCCCGATATGGGTGAACGTTGCGTAGGATGTTACCTCTGTGCAGCCGCGTGCCCCGTAGATTGCATCTCCTTGCAGGCAACCGAAGATGAAAACGGCAGACGTTATCCGGAGTTTTTCCGCATCAACTTCTCCCGCTGCATTTTCTGTGGCTTCTGCGAAGAAGCATGCCCCACGTATGCGATACAACTCATCCCTGATTTCGAGATGGGAGAGTACAATCGCCAGAACCTTGTCTATGAAAAAAATGATCTACTCATCAATAGTCAGGGTAAATATCCCGGCTATAATTACTACAAAGTAGCCGGTATGGCTATAGGAGGCAAAGACAAAGGTGAAGCCGAGAATGAACTGGAGCCGGTGGACGTGAAGAGTATACTTCCGTAGAAGCTGCTGGCTTCATGCTGCTAGCTGCTAGTAGTTGGTGCTGAGGATACGATTGATTTTTGATATAAGGATTTGGTTTAAAGTTTAAAAAGCTCGTATGCACTTCACCTCACTCACCCTCCAGAAGCGAGTAGCCTGTGGCTGGCGGCTTTCCTCACTCCCACACCTCTAGCAGCTGGCAGCCAGAAGCCAGCAGCTCCTAAAAGACAATCACATTTTAAAGCAGTTAACGCAACCAACAGAACATCCCATGACCTTCTACATTACATCAGCCATCGCTATACTCGCCACCATCATGGTGATTACGCGGTATAATATGATTCATGCACTGCTATACCTGGTGGTATCGTTTCTGGCCGTGGCGGTAATTTTCTTTATGCTGGGCGCTCCATTCGTAGCAGCGTTGGAAGTTATCATTTATGCCGGTGCTATTGTGGTGTTGATCATTTTTGTAATCATGATGCTGAATCTTAAAGAAGAGTCAGTGGAGCAGGAGAAAAAATGGTTTTCTAAAAATATATGGATTGGCCCCGGTATACTTTCGGTCGTGTTACTGGGAGAGCTGGTATATGTACTGATATCTTCCGGTACGGTGCCGATTGCAAACCAGGCAGTAGACGCCAAGGCTGTGGGCATTTCGTTGTATGGCCCCTATATTATAGGTGTGGAGCTTAGCGGGTTGTTGCTGATGGCCGGTATAGTAGGTGCCTATCACCTCGGAAGACAAAGAAGAAAAGTAGTACATCGTTTTCTTGAAAAAGTAGAAGAATGAATGCATTACCAATAGAATCCGGATTGTTGCTTGCGGGTGTGTTGTTCATGCTCGGTCTGATCAGTGTGTTGGTCAGGCGCAACATCATTTTTATGCTGATCTCAGTGGAGATCATGCTGAATGCCGCAGGTCTTGCTTTTATCGTAGCAGGTTCGCGCTGGGTACAAGCCGATGGACAAGTGATGTTCATCTTTATACTAACGATGGCTGCCGCTGAAGTTTCAGTGGGCCTGGCGCTGATACTTCAGATCTATCATCAGTTGAAGACACTCGACAGTGATGCTGCCGACAAGATGCACGGATAGTAAGGAGTGACTTAATATATATGGCACGCAGTAGTTCGATCTAAATCATCGTGTATGCTCAATATACTTTGGCTAATTCCCGCCTTGCCATTTCTCGGGGCATTGATTCTCATCATTACCGGGTCGCGGATATCCCATCGTGTTGCCGCGCGGATCGGGGCAGGCAGTGTAGGACTTTCCGCCGTAATCACGTTGCTTACCGGCTATGAATTTCTTTCTTCCGGCCAGGCGTTCTATAGATTTACAGCATGGAACTGGTTCCAGGTAGAAGGCCTGTCCACAGCAATTTCATTTTATCTCGATTCATTATCGCTGGTGTTCATTTTTGTAATCACCTTCGTTGGATTTCTCATTCACATATACTCTACAGAATTTATGGAGACGGATGAAGGATTTACACGCTTCTTCGCGTACCTGAATTTATTCGTCTGCTCCATGCTCATACTCGTGCTGGCCGATAACCTCGTGCTGCTATATCTTGGCTGGGAAGGAGTAGGGCTTTGCAGTTATCTGCTCATTGGCTTCTGGTATAGCGAAGAGAAGAACGGCTATGCCGCACGCAAAGCCTTTATCATGACGCGGGTAGGCGATACTGCCATGGCCATCGGGTTATTTATACTGTTCAGTGTCTTTCATACATTGAATATACAGGATATACTTTTGCAGGCACCGCAGGTGTGGACGGTAGGTGCTTCCACCGCTGTGCTTGTTGGCTTTCTGTTACTGGGAGGTGCTGTTGGTAAATCGGCACAACTTCCGTTGCAAACCTGGCTTCCCGATGCGATGGCTGGCCCTTCACCGGTTAGTGCATTGATCCATGCTGCTACCATGGTAACAGCCGGAGTATACCTGATAACACGCATGCATGGTATATATGAACTGGCGCCATTGGCCCAGCTTTGGGTGGGCATCATTGGTGCTGTTACGTTGTTACTGGCGGGGTGTAGCGCATTAACACAATACGATCTCAAGCGCGTGCTTGCCTATTCTACCATTAGCCAGATTGGCTATATGTTTCTGGCGCTGGGCGTGGGAGCGTGGTCAGCCGCTGTATTTCACTTTATGATTCATGCGTTCTTCAAAGCGCTTTTATTCCTCGCAGCAGGCGCGGTAATTATGGCGCTTCATCATGAACACGATATGTTCCGCATGGGCGGCTTACGCAACAAGATGCCCGTGATATACTATACATTTCTGATCGGTGCGGCTTCGCTGGCTGCGCTGCCTTTTATTACCGCAGGATTCTATAGTAAAGATCAGATACTCTGGCTTGCCTGGGCCGGTGAGAAAGGCAATCTCTGGTTCTTCCTCGCTGCGTTAACAGGTGCATTCATCACCGCAGTCTATACATTTCGCATGGTGTTCATCACTTTTTTCGGTGAGGCAAAAACACACATAAGTCATCGACCGGCGAAGCGTATGACGGTTCCGCTCATGATCCTTGCCGTGCTATCGTTGACAGGAGGCTTCATCGAACTGCCTCATACATTAGGGCACGTTACGATTTTCTCGGATATACTCAGTCCGTTGTTGCCTGCTGCACCGTTGCGTGAAGGTGTGGAAAGCACGGAATGGACTTTACAGTTGATTGCGATGGCATTGTCGCTGGGAGGCGTATATGTAGCCTATATATTTTACATAAAGCAACCGAAGCTTGCCGATGAACTGAAGAGCGCCACGCTTGGTGTGCATCAGTTCTGGCTGCGCGGCTGGGATATAGATGCTCTGTATGATATTGTATTCGTGCGCCCTTTCGTATACCTGTCGCAGTGGAATAAGCATGATGTGATAGACAAGTTCTATACCCTGATCGTTCGCATTACCGAATATTTTAACAGCACATTCGTGCGAACGCAGAACGGAATACTCCGCTGGTATATTATGAGTATTGTAGCAGGCGCCATCCTGATCATTACCATCAGTCTGTTCATTCAACCTTAAAACACGAATGTTATGATGCTGATATTGCTGATCGTAATACTCATGGTGGGAGGAATCGCAGCCGGAATTGCAGCGCGCTGGAATGCTGCTGCATGCCGCTGGCTTTCCTTGCTTGCTGTTACAGCCGACTTCGCGATCATTCTCACGATATGGATACAGGAAGGCCTCTCCATGACACTCACAAATTCATGGCTGCGTGATGTATATATACCCTGGATACCGAGCTTCGGTATAAATTTTCACCTGGCACTGGATGGACTCAGTCTGCTGATGCTGGTGCTCACGTTCTTTCTCGGTATGCTGGCTGTGTTGATCTCCTGGAATGAGATACAATACCGTATCGGATTTTTTCATTTCAATCTCCTGTGGGTACTGGCCGGTATAACCGGAGTATTTCTTACCATGGATCTCTTTCTGTTTTATTTCTTCTGGGAAGTGATGCTGATACCCATGTATTTTCTCATTGGTATATGGGGCCATGAAAACCGGCAATATGCTGCCTATAAATTTTTCATCTTTACGCAAGCCAGCGGCTTGTTGATGCTGCTTGCCATTCTGGCGCTATATTTCATTCATGGCGATCAGACCAATACCTATAGTTTCGATTACTTTACGTTGTTGGGAACAACCATGTCGCCAGAGACTTCGCGTTGGCTGATGCTGGGATTTCTTGCCGCCTTCGCAGTGAAATTACCCGTAGTGCCACTGCATACCTGGCTCCCTGATGCACATACGGAAGCACCTACAGCCGGAAGTTTGTTGCTGGCAGGCCTACTCTTGAAAACGGGTGCGTATGGATTGATTCGCTTTGTAGTGCCATTGTTCCCTGCTGCCTCAGCCGCTATAGCACCCTGGGCCATGTTGGCTGGTGTAATCGGTATAGTATATGGTGCGTTGCAGGCCTACGGACAAACCGATCTCAAGCGACTCATCGCCTATACCAGCGTCAGTCACATGGGCTTTGTCATCCTCGGTGTATTTGCCTTTCGGGAGCTAGCCATGCAGGGTGTAGTCATGCAGATGATCACGCACGGCATCAGCACCGGTGCATTGTTTATACTCGCAGGTGCGCTATACGAACGTATCCATACCCGCGATCTTGAACAGATGGGAGGCTTATGGAAACGCGCTCCCTTCATGGGCGTTATCGCCATGATATTTGCCATGGCTTCGCTCGGACTTCCGGGACTCGGAAATTTTATAGCGGAGTTTCTCACACTGATCGGTAGCTGGCAGGCAAACCACACCCTTACCATTATTGCTACAGCGGGGTTGGTGATTGCTACAGCATACTCACTGCGCATTATGCAAAAAGTATTTCTTGGAAAAGCGAGCGGCCATGCATTGCATGATCTTTCGCTTCGCGAGAAATTTATACTGGTGCCATTATGTATTGTTATACTCTGGCTCGGGCTTTTTCCTCAGCCGGTAATTGATACGGCGCGACCGACCGTTGCCAACAACCTGCATGCCGGCAATCATGCTGCGCTACACCGCGCTGTTGATAAGCACACTGTATTTGAAACTGCATTAACGACTCAATCCAGCCGCCATGAACAAAAGTGATTTGCTAAGCCTCATTCCCCTGTGGATACTGTCCAGTGCCGCCATCCTCATTTTCTTTTCGATCTCGGTAAAGCGAAATCACAAAGTAATTTTTGTGATCACCGTGCTTTCACTCCTGGTCGATTTCTTCTTCCTCACCACGTATAGCCGGCATCACCTGCAGTCTGTGGAGCCGCTGCTTATCATCGATGGCTTCGGTATATTTAATATTGGCCTTATATTGCTCACAACACTCGTAGTGGTATTGATATCGTATGCTTACTTTGAGCAACGCGAAGAGCGAAAGGAAGAATACTATATATTGATTATTCTGGCCGCCATGGGCTCTGCTATACTGGTAATCAGCAATCACTTTGTATCACTCTTTCTCGGGCTCGAAATTCTCAGCGTATCGTTGTATGCATTGATCGCTTACCTGCGCAAAAGAGAACGTTCTGACGAAGCCGGTATAAAATATCTCATCCTGGCAGCATTCTCATCAGCATTTTTGTTGTTCGGTATGGCGCTGGTATATGCCACCACAGGATCGATGGAATTTTCCGGTATAGCGGCGTGGCTCACACAGGCACATGAAATGCCGCTGATGGTTGTAGTGGGTTTTTGCATGATGATCGTAGGGATCGGCTTCAAACTCGGTGTAGTACCCTTCCACATGTGGACGCCCGATGTATACGAAGGTTCGCCCGCCCCTGTAACGGCTTTTATAGCTACCGTATCAAAAGGAGGGATGGTAGCGTTGCTGGTGCGCTTCTTCAATGCACTCAACGGCTATCAGTATAGCTCTTTCACCCTGATCTTTACCATACTCGCTATATCTTCCATGTTCATCGGCAATGTGCTGGCTTTACGACAAACCAATATCAAACGCCTGCTGGCCTATTCGTCTATCGCACACCTGGGATATTTACTGGTAGCATTTCTGGCCGGAGAAAAGCTCGGTATAGAAGCGATGATCTTTTACCTCGTAGCGTATTTTATCACTACGCTGGGAGCTTTCGGTATATTGGCAACCTTGTCGGACAAAGAACGTGATGCCGAACGACTCGAAGATTACCGCGGCTTACTCTGGAGACGCCCGCTCACCGCCATTGTATTCAGTGCAGCATTACTTTCATTGGCTGGTATACCACTCACCGCAGGCTTTGTCGGTAAATTTTATGTGATCGCCGCCGGTATACATACACACCGCTGGCTACTCGTAGTGGCGTTGGTGATAAACAGCGTTATCGGTTTGTATTACTATATACGATTGGTTGCTGTCATGTTCGATCAGCAACAGGAGTCACGCCCTGTACAAGAACTTCGTCCGCTGGTATATATTGTGAGCAGTGTTACCATGGCTATACTCGCGCTGTCGTTATTCTGGATTGGCGTTAGCCCGGAGGGAATGGTGGCGTTGATACGCTCTGTGCTGTAGTTATCCGTTACACGTTAATCGTTA
>NZ_DAIQRQ010000084.1:0-16067 GCF_036786105.1 Ohtaekwangia sp. | reverse complement strand
AAGCTGTTTGTGTGGTTGTGAGCGTGCAAAGAAAAGCAAGAAAGAAGAGTAAAGATCGAATCATGACAGGAGGTTAAAGGCAGGTAGGCCGTTGCTGAAAATGGTTTTACTTCGGGTTGGTTACGTGCCAGTGAAGATAGCGCCAATGGCACAGAGCGTAAATGCAGAAGTAACTTTTCTGCTTCTATAGCACTAAAAAACATTCATTACAAAATGGCGCAAACCACTCTTCCTGCAAATCGTGGTATATTTTCAGGCGCCCTTGTAACGGGTATATACTTACCAACCCAATATAGACGTCTGCACAGACTGAAACTGATTGCTATAGAGATGAGTAAGATTTATAGCGATATAGCTTACGCAATAACCCGAAAACCGGATTTATCCGGTATAACAATCTGAGAAAATTTGCTAGTGAATCTGCCTGGAAAAAGACTTCTTATCTCCGGGCATTCGATCGTTCTACAAATGTTTCGCGAACACGTACGGAAGTATTGAAATACGGAATCCACACCGCAGCGATGATAAGGCTTTTAAAAACATTCGCATACAATTCATTGCGCAGCGAAACATCCGGACCACTGGTAAGGCCTATACAAGTGTCGAGAATAGTAATGGCAAGGTTGAAGGCATAGAATATCATGATCAACCTGGGCAGCGATGTTCTTCGCTGGTAAAAGAGTGCAACGATCAGGATGGAGAAAATAATATTGACCGCATTCAGGATCATCTCGATCACAACCAATCCTACTATTGCGTAATTTTCAGAATTCAAAAGGGCTGCCCATTTATCTTCTTCGAAGAACCCGCTTCTCAAAAACAACGAATAGAAAAGCACCAATGGCGCAAGGGTAATGCCTATACCTGCCAGCACAAGCCATCCCCCTATGGGCTGACCTTCTGACCACGGCAATGCAGGCTCAGGATCATAACCATAATATATTCTCCTGGCGAATCTTGCTGCCATGAAGATCACGGCCATGGCCATAATCACAGCAATCTTACTGGGTGCGCTGCCCGACTGTGTTACGGACTTATCGTAAGAAAGCTGATAGGACAGATTGTTAAACATAACACCATGATCTTCTATAAACCTGGGAACATCGGCAACCGGTATGTGATCCTGCAATGTCTGGTAGTCGGTAGCTACCATAAGTTCGTGTTGTAAATTATTATAGGAAACGCTATAGGTATATTTGTAATAGGGCGATTCAATGCTTTTATTCTCGGGCTGTATAGTCCAGGATTCTGGCAGCTTTACCCGTATCGATTGTTGAAAGTTAAGTGGGAACGTAAGACGATACGGTGCTGTGCGCGTAGCTGATTTGGCAACGCTGAAATAATTCTCCAACGAAAGCGCATATACCTCGCACAGAAACTTCTCCGGGTTATCACTGCTTGCCTTCCAGAACGTTGGCACTTTATAGGTTTCCGTTACAATGAAAATATTCTTTTCCCGATCATCCTCAATCGCCATCGTATCTTCCACAGCAATGTCCGGGTAAAGATTTGAATAGAAGTTAATATAGTTTTTCTGAATCGATGCTCTGCTGCTACTGGCAAACGAGCTCCGCTGCGAGTCCGCTTCATCGCCTGTATAGGTGGTGCGTATCGTAACAATAGCAGCACCTGTTCCCACCTCCTTTACTTCAACAGTCTGTTCTTCACGAACGGATGATTCGTTCGGCTTTGGCAAGTCAATCAGTTCTTCTTCTCCTGCACGGATCACAAGTCCCTTACCATAAGAGGGAAAATGGTAATGATCGATGGTTCCTCCCTGGCTGCTGATGGTTGGATCTATATAGAATGTTTTGCCCAGGTAAATGATCTGCACAACGCAATGATCGAAGATGGTGTTAGAAGGTAAATATTCTGATACATGATCGCGAAGCGTTGTGTTCACCAGCATGGGGTGCGCATCAATGCCATATATACCGAGGATGGTACTCAGCAAAAGCGACTTATCCTTGCAATCGCCGAAGCGCTGGTCAAATACTTTTAACGGTGCATGTGGTTTATGCGAGTTGAGGCCTGATTCAAAGCCAAGGTATCGTACTTCATCCTGCACAAAACGTATTGCCTTGTTCACAATAGAATCAGCGCCCACATTACCAAACAGTTCATCCAATCGCTTTTCCAATTGCTTCTTTTCAGCACCCGAAACTCTGAAATATTTTTCAGCCCATGCTGCAACATCGCCCCAGGTGGCAAAATCAGAAAGCAAAATGTATCGGTAAGGATCATACCATCCGGGAAGATTATTATCGGTTGTCAGCGCCGCGTTGTTGTTCAGCGTCCAGGTATATTCTGTGAGTGAACCCACGGTTTTCATCGCGGGCTTTACTTCGCCATTGCCATATTTTATCTGAAGCTTGCGCGATGTGGGTGTGAGCAGGCGATAGTGTAATTTTTTGCTGGGCACCGAATAATCGAGGTATACCTGGTTGGTATAGTGTCCATCAAATACGGGGTTATATCCTTTGATCGAATACGCAAATTCAACCACATCGCCCTCGCGTATATCCTGCAGATTGATCACAGCCGAAAGCGATCCGTCATACAGGTAGCGGTCCATGCTTTGCTCGCGTTGCATGGTACGAATGGCTGATGAAGAAAGTTTATTGATGACCTGTCCCTTGCGATATACCACCACCTTGTGGAAGGTAAGTTTTTCGTACGATGGATCGAATGTGGCCGATATATCCGACATCTCCTGTACACCTTCGCTTGTCAGTATCCTGTATACCTGGTGCTTGAAATATACTTGCTCCGCCAGATTCTCCTGCCGGTCGAGCAGCAGGTAATAGGAGCTGCCGGAGTCATGCGTGCCGGGAGTAGCTGTCAGATCAGGGGTTTGTTCCGTAACCCATGCGGGAATGGGCTTTATGTCTACTTGCTGGGCATGCGTGTTGAATGAAAGGAAGAGTAAAACACTGGCAATGACTCTGCCCACGAAAAGCGTTCTCATCAGGTAAGGATTAAAATCGAAAGATAAACGTTTCCGGGCAAACCTTAAAAGGCAAAGCATAGCCATACCGGGAAAAGGGAGACATTCTGTAGAAATAATACACAGCCATCAACATTCATATATAAAAAAATATGTAGAAAATTCTCGGCGATTGTATAACCTTGAGTGGCATAATTTTATTATTATCCACACAGGAGCACACAGCCAATGAATCCACCTTGGAAACCGAAGAAATATCTGATCAAACTTGCCAAAATAATGGGGTGGTTTATCCTCTCGCTCATGGTGTTGCTCATTACGGTTTCGCTCGTCATTCAGATACCGGCGGTTCAGAATAAAATTATACAGGAAGCCGTAAGCTTTGTAAAGAAAAAGATTGGTACGGAAGTACGCCTGGCACACATCAGCCTGGCGTTTCCCAAGAAGATTGTCTTCGAAGGACTTTACCTGGAAGATCAGCACCAGGATACGCTGCTATATATAGGCAGGCTGGCGATTGATACCGACTTGTGGGGACTCACGCATAAAGAGATTGAACTGAATAGTATCTCGCTGGATACATTGCATGCCACCATTCATCGTGCACCCCACGACAGCAGTTTCAACTTTACGTACATCATACATGCATTTACCAGTGCCGATACCGTGGCAACACCCGTTGATACTACGGCTTCACCCTGGCAGTTTTCCCTGGAAGATATAGCGTTGACGCAAGCGCGTGTTGCATTTATCGATTCGCTTTCAAAAAATGATGTTCGTGCCCGCATCGGAGAACTGTCTGTAAGCCTGGATAAATTTGATCTCAACAAATCGGTAATCCACTCGGATGAGATCGTTTTGAAAAATGTTATCGCTTCGGTCGTACAGCAGCCGGATGATACACCAGACCCGGCTGGGTCAGCGACTGACACAACGGCCGTTCCGTGGAGCATTGGCTTTGAGGAAGTAGATCTTCAGTCTGTCAAGGCAATCTATACCAATGAAACTTCACGACAGGTGATCCGGGCTTCGATCGAGGAAGCGCAGGTAAACGCTGATACATTTGATCTGAACGAACAGGTTATACAGCTTCGTAAGCTATCCTTGCAGCGATCGTTCATCGCCTATCACCAGGGTGCAAATCGGGCCACACAGAAAAATGCTGCACAGGTAAACGCCACGGATAGTGTTAGCTCAAAACCCTGGCATATATCGCTTGGTAAAGCTGATCTGGCAGATAACAGCATACAGTATTATGATTTCAATCAACCGGCAATATCACGGGGTATAGATTTCAATCACGTGTGGCTCACGCAATTTACGCTGCAGGCAGAAGACCTCGCCATGAAAGGTTCGGAGATGTCGGGGGAGATTAAAGAACTTATATTGCAGGAGCATAGCGGGTTTACCGTGGCATCGTTTAAAACACGCTTTGCACTTACCGATCAGTCTGTCAGTGTAGAGGATTTTCATTTCAATACACCCACCAGTACCGTTAATCTCGAAGCACGCTCTACATTTTCATCGCTGGAAACATTAGCCAAAAAATATCCGGAAGCAACCGTGCAGGCAAAGGTGAATCAATCGTCTATCCTGCTAAAAGATATACTGTATTTTGTTCCTGCCCTTCTGGATAGTTTGCCGCTAAATGTATCGCCTCAAACACGACTCACGGCCGACCTGCGCTGCTCCGGCAAAGTAAACGATCTTATCATCGACCAGCTTCACGTTCAGGCGCTCACACAAACACTACTCGATGCAAAAGGAAATGTGCAGGGCCTGCCGGATACAGAGAAGATGCGGCTCAATCTTTCGCTGAACAAACTTTATACTACGGCACACGACATCGCCAGCATACTTCCGGATACACTTCTTCCAAAAACGATAGCCCTGCCGCAATGGTTGAGTATAACCGGGCAGGCAACCGGAACCTTGAATGCACCAGAGGCCAAAATATACCTTACCAGCAGTGTGGGTGCTGTGAACATGCAGGGTAAAATGAATTTCAATAACAAGGCACGCGAAAACTACGATGCGCATCTGGCAGTAAAAAAATTTCATGTAGGCAAACTACTGCGCGATACTACAATGGGCACCCTGGACCTTGAAGCTTCCGCAAAAGGTGCTGGTTTCAGTATGGAAGCGATGAATGCCAAGGTAAATTTGCGGGTAAAGCAATTTCTCTATAATCACTACACCTATCATGATTTTACTGTTGACGGAACAATAAAAAAGTATCTCTTCGCAGGCCTGGCAAAAATGAAAGATAAAAATCTTGACTTTACCCTGAAAGGTGATCTTGATTATCATAAAGATATACCACTCTATAAGTTCAACTTCAATCTTGTCAATGCCGATTTCAAGGCGCTGCACCTTATGGAGCGCCCTTTGCGTGCACGGGGCATTGTAGATGTAAACCTGGCTACTTCAGACTTTCAGTTGCTGAACGGGCATGTGGATATACGCCATGTGGCTGTGTTCAATGGCAGCAAACTATATGCAGTCGATTCACTGTTGGTAGCATCCATCGACCAAAAGGGAAAAAGTGAAATAGAAATACACTCCGATATATTGTCGGGCGAGTTTAAAGGCAACATGAATATATTCACACTGCCGGCAGCCCTGAAGCGACACATTAATAAATACTTTGCATTACACGATACAGCTTTTGATAAACCGGTCGATCCGCAGAATTTTAATTTCAACCTGGTCATTAAAAATACAGACTTGCTCACAGAAGTGCTTTTCCCGGACCTGGAACCTTTTGTTCCGGGGCAGATTTCGGGTGAGTTTGACAGTGAGCAAAAGCAATTATCACTCATCATGAAGATAGCAAAAATAAACTATGCCGGTTTGCGCATGGATTCGGTGGGGCTCAACGTAAACTCCAATGCCCAATCGATCGACTATATATTCGAGCTCAAGAAACTTCGCTATGATACACTGCGCATGGAAGCACTGAAATTATCAGGCAGCATCATGAACGATTCCATCTATAGCCGCTTCACGATTCTTGATTCTTTGCAGAAAGAGAAATATATACTGGGAGGTGTATTCAACAGTTACCGGAACGATTTTCAATTTCGCTTTTTGCAGGATCAACTTGTATTGAATTATCAACCGTGGAATACGCCACGCTATAACACGCTGCGATTTACCGGCCATGGCGTTACGCCTAATAATTTTTACATCGCCAAGGGAGATGAGCGCATTTTATTATTCAAAAAAGAAGATAAAGATTCCACGCTGAATTTATCTTTCCGCCAGGTGGATATGCAGAACATTACCAGTCTGGTGGAAGGCACCACACCCCTGGCCGGCATTATTGATGGCGACCTGAACATGGGCTCGGCACAATCAGCATCGTTCAATACCAATCTGTATATTCATAAACTTGCTATACTTGACAGACCGTGGGGCGACCTGTCGCTTGCATTGGGTAAAACGGCAAACGGTCCGTTGAATATAGATTTGCGTGTAGACGGCAGCGATATGGAACTGGTGGCAGCGGGCTATCTCACTTCGCAGGAAGAAAAACCGCAGATTCACTTCACCACGACACTCACACGTCTTGACCTTGCTGCTGTAGAGCCGCTCACCATGAAGCAGGTAAAAAATATGAAAGGCTCCCTTACCGGCCAGGTAAAGATTGAAGGCTATACCAGCGACCCGTCTATCGATGGCATTCTTACTTTTAAAGAGGCTTCGCTCACCCCTACTCTGATTGGCAGCAGGTTTCTGTTGGAAAATGAAAGTATCCGGCTGAATGGCTCCGGGCTTACGCTGAATAAATTCAAGATCAAAGACGATCAGGGTAATCTTGCCGTGATCGATGGTTCTGTCAAAACGAACTCATTCCGTTCTTTCGATCTGGCGCTGACAGTCAACGCTGAAGATTTTCAACTCATTCATACTACGGAAGACGACAACAATGATCTCTTCTATGGCAATGTACGCATCAATACAAAAGCAAGAATTACCGGTACGTCCGATTTTCCAAAAGTGCAGATGACAGCCAGCCTCGGCAAAGGCAGCGACTTTACCTATATCGTTCCACAAACACAAAAAGCTGTTCTTGAACAGGAAGGTATTGTGAAGTTTGTAGATCGCGATGCAGAGAAAGATCCATTCCTGGCATCGATACAACCGGAAGATACAGTGACCTCGAAATTTACCGGTATAGATCTTTCAGCCAATATTGAGCTTACCGATAATGAAACGTTCAATGTGATTATTGATCCTGCTACCGGTGATAAGCTTTCTGTAAAAGGAAACTCAACCTTAACCTTTAGCATGGATGAGACCGGAAACATGGAATTATCGGGGCGATATGAAATTACACAGGGTACCTATAATCTTTCATTCTATAAACTGGTAAAACGGCAGTTCTCTATTGAAAAAGGAAGCACCATTACCTGGACGGGCGATGTGTTGCAACCGGAGATGAATATAAAAGCACTCTTTAAAGTAGAAACTTCGCCGATAGACCTGGTGGCGAATCAGCTTACCACGGCTAGTGCAGAAGAGTATACAACCTACCGGCAGCGGCTTCCCTTTGAAGTATATTTGCTTATTGAAGGAGATATGCTTACACCGGATATACACTTTCAGCTGGATATGCCGCAAGATAAACAGAATGCTTTTGGCGGAACGATCTATGCAAAGATCAAGGACATCAACACGCGGGAATCTGACCTGAACAAACAAGTATTTGCATTGTTGATATTGAAGCGTTTTATCTCCGATAATCCATTGGAAAGCCAGGGCGGGTCGGATATGGCCGCTACGGCACGCACAAGCGTGAGTCGCATTCTGACCGACCAGTTAAACAGGCTCTCTGAAAATATAAAAGGTGTGCAGGTATCGTTCGATGTGAAATCGTACGAAGATTACTCTACCGGAAGAGCGGAAGGACAAACGGAGCTGCAGTTGGGTTTATCGAAGTCGCTGCTCAACGACCGGCTGGTGGTAAAGGTATCGGGTAACGTAGATGTGGAAGGGAACGCATCCAGTCAAAGTTCCTTAACAGACTATATCGGAGACCTTGCCCTGGAGTATAAACTTACCGAAGACGGCAGGCTTCGCATTACAGGTTTCCGTAACAGCAACTACGACATGATCGATGGCGAGTTGATCGAAACGGGTGCCGGTGTTATTTATATAAAGGATTACGATACACTCCGCGAACTTTTTAAAGCCAATGCAAAGCAAAACTGATCTTCGCGGAACATTACGAATATATAGTCTTCGTTGTGCCCTGCTTACAACGGTATGGCTGCTGGCCTCCTGCACGGCTACAAAGTATCTGAAAGAAGACGAAGTATTCTACAACGGTGCCGAGATAAATTTTGAAACACCCGAAGGGCGTGTGGGGCGCAAGAAAGCATTGCGCAGCGAATTGCAAACCTATATCAACCCGAAGCCCAACGGTCGCCTGCTGAAAGCGCGACCGGGTGTATGGTTCTACTATATAGCAGGAACACCCAAAAAGAAGAAAGGTGGCTTGCGAAATTTTATCCGGACCAAGCTGGGAGCGCCACCCGTATTCATGAAGGAAACTACGCCCGACCGCACGGCCAAAATGCTGGAAAGCCAATTGCATAACGATGGCTACTTCCGTTCTACGGTAAGCCAGCAGACTATTATAAAAGGTAAAAACGGAAAGGTAATCTATACCGTGCAGCTATACAGGCCGTTCCGCCTGCGCAATATACAATACCCGCAACCGAAGGACAGCATATATAAAGCTATACTAGGTTCATTGAAAGAAAAATCGTTGCTTGACACAGGGCAGCGTTTTAATGTAGAGCGCATGCAGGCCGAACAAATGCGCATTGAAGAAGTAGTGGAGAACTATGGTTTTTACTATTTCGACAACCGCTACCTGGTATTTGAAGCTGACAGTACGGTAGGAAAGCGCAAAGTTGATCTTACGCTGAAACTGGAAAAAGATATACCGGCACGTGCCCGGAAAATATATCACCTCGACAATATCCGCGTGTTTCCGAACTACAGCCTTTCGACTGATAGTATCCAGACCAGTAAACCGGACACTACAGAGATAAACGGTTATCGCTACATTGATGACAAGCATGCCTTTCGCCCGGAAATTATAACGGATGTGATCAATTTAAAGAAGGGACGCACCTATAGCCGCGAAGAACAAGAGCTGACGCTTACACACCTGATGGGATTAGGGGCATTCAAATTCGTGAATGTTAAATTTCTGGAATCGCCCCGTAAAGATTCTGCAATGCTGGATGCCGATATATACCTTACTCCCTTAAAAAAGAAATCCATTCGCATGGAAGTGCAGGCGGTGTCCAAGTCCAACAACTTCGTTGGGCCGGGTATAGGCTTTACGTTTACCAACCGGAATTTCTTGCGGGGAGCAGAATTGTTTCAGCTAAAACTGAATACATCGTACGAAGTGCAGATCAGCCGGCAAACATCCGGAGCGCTGAATGCGTTTGAGGCCGGACTTGAATCGAGCCTTACCATACCGCGCTTTATATCGCCTATACATATCAACTATAATTCCAGCCGTTACCTGCCAAAGACGCAATTTAAAATAGGGTTCAACCTGCAAAACCGTGTAAGCTTCTTCCGCATCAATTCATTCAACGTAGGATATGGCTATAACTGGAAAGAAAATATTGCGAAGTCGCACGAGCTCTTTCCCATCGATATAAATTTTGTACGCACCGATAAAAAGTCGGCAGTATTCGAAGCATTGCTGGCCAGCAACAGCGTTCTTGCCAGTTCATTCGAAGACCAGTTTATCATAGGCACACGATATTCCTATACACTAAACACGCAGCTCTCGGAAGCCATGGAGTTGAAATATGAGAAGAAAAAATACCGCGAGCACAACTTTTACTTCAACGGAACGATTGATGTTGCCGGCAATTTGCTGAACACCGTACAGCGAACCATCAAGAAAGGCGAAGAACCGTACGAGATATTCAATTCACCTTATTCACAATACGTGCGTGGCGATATAGACTTCCGTTATTACTGGCAACTCGACACGCGCAACAAGATTGCTACACGTATCATTGCCGGTGTTGGTTATGCGTATGGTAATTCTACAACCATGCCCTATATCAAGCAGTTTGCTATTGGAGGCTCAAACAGTATACGCGCATTCCCTGCACGTTCCATCGGTCCGGGTGCTTACGATGTGCGAAGTGATCCCGCCCGTAACAATTCATTGTTTGTAGACCAGCGTGGTGATATGAAACTTGAAGGCAACCTCGAATATCGTTTTGACCTGGTAAAGGTTATGAAGGGAGCTTTGTTTGTGGATGCCGGTAATATCTGGTTGCTGCACAACGACTCTACCCGTATAGGCGGACAGTTTCAGCGCAATACATTTATGAAACAACTCGCTGTAGGTACAGGTGCCGGCTTGCGCTTCGACTTCAGTTTCTTTGTGCTGCGCCTGGATGTAGCCTTTCCGTTGCGCAGACCAGCCGAGGGCTGGGTAACCCGCGATATAGATTTCACAAGTTCTGACTGGAGAGGAAAGAACCTGGTGTTTAATATTGCTATAGGATATCCATTTTAGAAATAGCTGCGAGTTGCAAGCTGCCAGTTGCTAGGGGGTGTGTGAGACTGGGGAGTGCTATACTTTTAGAAATAAATCCAGTGGCACAGAGGTGCATGAAGGAAAATACAGAAAATAGTAAGCACAGTCACAACCTCACCACAATCTTCCAGCAGCTCGCAACCAGCAGCTGGCAGCTCTCAAACCACCAGCGCTCAACTTTACTCCAGCAGCTTAATAAAGTATGAAGAAGTGCCTCCACGTAGAAGCGACTTGTGCAGATGTAGCTAAAAAATTTTAGTCATGGATTTGGGGGATACATGAAATAAAGAAAACAAAGTTGCTCCGGGGAGAAACTGAAACAAACCAAAGTTTGCGTTCCTTGTTGGAAATTAGAGTTGAATTCTGAAATTAGAAACCGCTTATAAATTTATTGACTAAAAATCCTTTTAACAGAAAACTTTTAGCCATGTATCGCGTTCATAAAAGAAGTTTACAGGTAAATATTTGAAATATTCATGCAATGCCCCTGGCCGTCCGGGGGCATTTTTGCGTATAACACCAATTAAAACTTAAAACCAAAAACAAAGCCATGAAAAGAATCGCTTTTTTAACACTCGCCTTCGCAACGATGATCACTGCCGTTTTTGCGCAGGAAAAACAAGCCAGCCCCAAAGCTGAAGCAACCGGGAAGATTGGAGCCGCCAATGTAAAAATCGTTTATTGCCAGCCTTCAGCGCGCGGCCGCAAAATTATGGGAGGTCTTGTTCCTTACGGTGAAGTATGGAGAACCGGTGCCAACGAAGCTACCACTATTGAAATAGATAAACCCGTAAAGATCGAAGGTAAAGATTTGCCTGCCGGTAAATATTCCCTCTTTACTATACCGGGCGAAAACGAATGGACAATTATTATAAACAAAGAAGCCAAACAGTGGGGTGCCTATAACTATAAAAGTTCAGAAGACGTTTTCCGTGTAAATGTGAAGCCGACCAAGACGTCTGCTCCAGTAGAAGTGTTCAACATCGCAGTTGAAAAAGATCAGGTAGTTATGAAATGGGAAAATACCGCAGTTGCGTTTAAAGTGAAGGGATAATTTCTCAAAAAAAATCAAGACAGGTTATGCCACTGCATATTGCGGTGGCATAACTTTTTTTAACCCGATGCTGCTAGTATATTTCGGCCGTTAAGAGACCATTGATGCAAAAGATTCTTGGCCGCTATGACCGTGTCGATCTGCCCGAACTGGGGCTTCAGAGTATTCATGCCAAGATCGATACCGGTGCGTATACTTCCAGCCTTCATTGCTCCAAAGCCGAAGTTGTAAATGGCAACCTCGAGTTTGTGCTGCTCGATAAAGAGCATCCGGAATTTACGGGCATGAAATTTATCTTCCCCCAATTTGAAGTAAGGGATATAAAAAACTCTTTTGGAGAGGTAGAGCGCAGATTCGTTATTGTTACAACATTAAAAATTTTTAATGAAGAAATAATAACAGAATTCTCACTGAGCAACCGGGGTTCACTTAAATTTCCGATCTTAATAGGACGAAAAATATTGCGCGACCGTTTTGTAATAGATGTAAAACAGAAGAACCTCTCTTACAGAGAAAAAAGAAATTTGCAACAAGCCCTGAAACAAAACAAAGGTTAGACGCTTCCGTATGAACATTGCTATACTTTCCCGTAATCCAAAATTATATTCTACTCAGCGCCTGAAACAAGCCGGAGAAGAACGCGGTCACACTGTTGAGATCATCGACCACATGAAGTGTGTGCTATTCATTGAAAAGAAAAATCCGGTAGTGCTATACCACGGTCGAAAGCTCGATTACTTTGATGCGATCATTCCTCGCATTGGTGCATCAGTAACATTTTATGGTGCAGCCGTAGTGCGGCAATTTGAGATGATGAAAGTTTTCTCGGCTGTAGAATCGCAGGCACTGATCCGCTCGCGCGATAAACTTCGCAGCCTGCAGATACTTTCACGTGCCGGCCTGGGGTTGCCCAAAACCGTATTCATGGATTACTCAGCCGATGCTGAAGATGTATTGGAAGCGGTGGGCGGTGCCCCGGTAATTATCAAGCTCCTGGAAGGAACACAAGGTCTCGGTGTAATGCTGGCCGAAAATCAGAAAGCAGCGCAGTCTGTAATAGAAGCATTTCATGGTGTGCATGCCCGCATTATTGTGCAGGAGTTTGTAAAAGAAGCGAAAGGTGCCGACCTCCGCGCATTTATAGTAGATGGCGAAGTAGTAGGTGCTATGCGCAGGCAGGCTAAAGATGGCGAGTTCCGCTCCAACCTTCATCGCGGTGGCGAAGCGACCGTAATAAAATTGAGCCGCGCCGAAAAGCATGCTGCTATCACGGCCGCTAAAAAAGTAGGGCTCAGTGTAGCCGGTGTTGATATGCTCCCTTCCAAACGCGGCCCTCTTATTATAGAAGTAAATTCCTCTCCAGGGCTGGAAGGTATAGAAGCTGCCACCCAGGTTGACATCGCCGGCAAAATTATCCGCTTCGTAGAGAAACATGCGTTGAAGAAGAAGATTCAGAAAGACAAGGTTAATGCGTGAATTGGCTGCGATTCAGCAGGCACGGGAAATAAAACATGAGTTCCGTTCCACATGCTATACTATGTGCAGGCTTTCCGGACAACATCCATAAAATTACCTGTATATATAGCGCTTCTTTATAAACATCAAGGCATATATTTCGTCATCCGGGGCACCTTCCGTGTCGCAATGTTTTACCATGTCATCGCGCTATATTTCGAATTTGATACTGCCTGCACTTTCAAAGCGCCCGGCTGCATCCTTCAAAATCGATATATATCTCAGCGTTCACGTACAAAAACCGCAGGAAACAACTGCATTTTCGGCTAAAAGAATAGCACAGAATGAATTACGCCGCAAATGATTAACTTTCCGTGATTTTGTCTTATGAAAGAATTGAAGATCGCAGGTACTACCATTCTGCCCGGGGAATTCAAGGAGATTGACATTAACATTGCCCGGCTGCCTTCACACACCATTATCGACACACCGATCTATGTTTCGCGCGGGTTTGAAGACGGTCCTGTACTGGGATTAATTGCCGGTATGCATGGCGATGAAATCAACGGTATGGAAATCGTTCGCCGCATACTCGA
Source organism: Ohtaekwangia sp. (assembly GCF_036786105.1). NCBI lineage: Bacteria > Pseudomonadati > Bacteroidota > Cytophagia > Cytophagales > Fulvivirgaceae > Ohtaekwangia > Ohtaekwangia sp. Next base: position 2,424 of record NZ_DAIQRQ010000084.1, on the reverse strand, counting down.
TGGCGGCCTCCACCAGCCAAAGCGTGGCACGGTAATTTGCATGCCCATCATTAATATGTATGGTTTCCTGAATTACTCGCGCGATGTACCGGATGGAAAAGATATAAACCGCTCATTCCCCGGCACGCGCAATGGATCACTCGCCAGCCGCGTAGCCTATCACCTCATGCACGATGTAATTCCTTTCATCGACTATGGTATAGACTTTCACACCGGCGGTGCGATGCGTGCCAACTATCCGCAGGTACGCGCGCTGCTTACAGATGAAAAGAATATAGAGCTGGCAGAAGCCTTTCATGCTCCGTTCACACTCAACTCGCCATTCCGGCCGAATTCCTTGCGCAAGGAAGCTTCACGAAAGGGTAAATATATTATTGTATACGAAGGAGGCGAATCGCTTCGCTTCGATCAGAATGCTATCAAGGAAGGTATAGCAGGCACCTTGCGTTTGATGAAGCACCTCAACATGATCGATGAAGCACCTCTGCCTGACGTAGAAAATAAAGTGATCTGGAGCTCTACGTGGATACGTGCCAAAAATGCCGGACTCTTTCAAACCAATGTATACTGCGGCCAGCTGGTGCAGAAAGATGAGTGGGTGGGAACGATTACCGATCCATTCGGAGAATTTAAAGAGAAAGTGATTACTCCCGTTACAGGTTATGTGGTGGGATTGAATAATATACCGGTCATCAACGCTGGCGATGCGCTCATGCACATTGGTATGGATAATGTGTGTAAGCTTGACAACTTCGGTGACTGATTTGAGCGTGGAGAAATTTCTGGAACAATACGGATATATAGCTTTGATGCTTGGCACTTTTCTGGAAGGAGAGACTTCCATACTCGTGGCTGCCTCGCTGATCCATCATGGATTGTTTGAAGGTCCGTATACCGTGTTGTTCGGATTTGCAGGATCATTCATCAGCGACTGGCTATATTATACCATCGGTCGTCTCAATGGTAAATATTTTGTAGAACACAGACCGAAGCTGAAAGAAAAATTCGAGCCCGTAACGCGCTTCTTTGCGAAGCACAAGATACAGATCCTTTTCACCTACCGGTTTCTATATGGCTTCCGCATCATCATTCCGCTGATTATTGGTATGAGTCGCATATCACCGTTACAATTTTTACTGTATAGTATTGTTAGCGGCTTGATCTGGGCGGGTACGGTAAGCACCATCGGTTATTTTGTCGGCAGGTTCTTCGACCTGAAGACAAACGCCTTCGAAGAAAATATACTTTGGATTGTGTTGGGATTTGCCTGTTTCGGTTTGCTGATCGGGTACATCGTAAAACGGATTACCGCGCAGGAGATCGCACCGGGCACCGAGAAATCTTAAACCGTCTGCTTCATTTCATTAATAAGCGAAACAAATACACCTTCCTTCAGCGAATACGTAGAAACACGAATGCGTTTGAAAGGATGGTGCTCCAACAGGTAACGGATAAGACAACAGGCCACCACGATCATATCTACACGCATCTCGATCATGCCGGGTATAGCCATGCGCTCCGCGCGATTCTTCTCTAAAAGCTCGTGGTATATATCATAGAATCCCGGCAGCGACAAGGGTGTTTCAATTTCCTCTGAAGTCTTGTGTATATCGTGCTGAATGCAGAATATATCACTCAGTGTATCAAACGTACCCGAAGAGCCAATGAGTATATCGGGCTTGTAAGTATTCAGCGCATTAAAAACAGGCACGAGTGCTTCCGCAAAATAATTATCCAGTGCATTTATTTCTGCCGGTGTAATGGGATCGTTCTTGTGAAATTGTTCCAGCAAACGCTGCGCTCCAATCTCCAGGCTTTGCTTCCAGAATATATGGTCGTTATCGCCAATGATAAATTCAACGCTGCCTCCGCCTATATCGATAATCAGCGACTTCTCCTGCTCCATATGCAGGGCGGCCTTCACACCCATATAAATAAATTCCGCTTCCTTATCACCGGAAATTATATTCACATCAATGTTGGTAAGTGATTTTATTTTTGACACCACTTCAGCACTGTTGCGTGCATTGCGCAGTGCACTCGTGCCGAAAGCATATACTTTGGTAACACCCGTGAGTTCCATTGTGTTTTTGAAACTCTGCATCGCCAGCAATGCCCGATGAATACCCGCTTCAGTAATAACACCTTGATTGATGCCTCCCATACCGATCTTTACCGCCAGTCGCTCGCGCGAGATAATGCGATACCCGCGCTCATCCGCTTCCGCGATCAGCAGGTGGAACGTATTCGTTCCCATGTCAATAATAGCTATTTTACTATTCATGGATAGGAGGCGCGTGAAGATACTAATTTATTGTTCACTGGCAAGAAGCAGTTGCTGGCCTCAAGCTGTTCAAGAGCTGCAAGCTTCTGGCTGCTGGTTACTGGACGTGCACTTCATCATTCGTTACACGTTAATCGTTA
>NZ_DAIQRQ010000119.1:0-4422 GCF_036786105.1 Ohtaekwangia sp. | reverse complement strand
CTAAAAAAGGTGCCGATAATAAACGTATCTGCTTTCTGCACCCTAAATCTACACAGGGAGTTTTGGTCGAGTTGTGTGAAGAGATTCGTTCATAGTCTTACTTTTGCAGGATGAAGAAAGTATCGGCACTATCGATGTGCTTCTCTTCAAGGTAACGTATGAGCGAATCAAGATCAGAAATCAGTCAGTTAGGTGAGTTTGGACTCATCAACCGCATCAGTAAGAACTTCACATTACAAAATACTTCTTCGGTTAAGGGCATCGGCGATGATGCGGCTGTAATCGATGCAGGAAATGATTACCTGTTGCTTTCAACCGACATGCTGGTAGAAGGTATACATTTCGATCTCAGCTATATGCCTTTGCAACACCTCGGTTATAAAGCGGTAGCCGTAAATGTATCGGATATAGCAGCGATGAACGGGAAGGCTGAACAAATCACGGTAAGCATAGCGTTGACCAACCGTTTTTCAGTAGAAGCTGTGGATGCTCTGTACGAAGGTATAAAAGCAGCGTGCGCAAACTATAAAGTAGATCTTGTAGGTGGCGACACAACATCTTCTATGTCGGGGCTTGTAATTTCAATCAGCGTAACCGGGCGTGTGAAGAAAGACAAAGTTGCCTATCGCAGCGGAGCGCAGGTAAATGATATTATCTGTGTAACGGGCGACCTGGGTGCTGCTTTTATGGGACTGCAGGTACTGGTACGCGAGAAGGAAGTGTTCATGACAGACCCGAACATGCAACCTGACCTGGAAAAATTTGAGTACATTGTAAGCCGTCAGTTAAAACCGGAAGCGCGCACTGAAATTATTTTTGATCTGGAAGAAGCCGGAGTTAAACCAACTTCCATGATCGATGTATCTGACGGACTGGCATCGGAGCTATTCCATATAGGAAGCCAATCCGGTTTAGGTGTACGCATCTTCGAAGACAAAGTGCCGGTAGATCAACTCACCTTTCAAACGGCTGTCGATTTTAACCTTGATCCGATAACCTGCGCGCTGAATGGCGGTGAAGACTACGAATTACTTTTCACCATCGCGCAAAGCGATTATGAAAAAATCAAGAACCACCCGGATATTCACAGCATCGGGTATATGCATGACAAGAAAGATCAGAACCTCATGATCAGCAAACAAGGTACATTAGTGCCTTTACGTGCGCAGGGCTGGGATCATTTTGCGGGTTAATCTTCAGGGTATGGAATGAAGAGAAAATTCGTAAACTCTTTATCCACTACAAAGAGGCAACAAAATTCATCCGGATCTTTATAAGCGCTCTTGAAATCTTCGAGCTTATCTTTTTCTACGATGCCGCGTTGCAGAAATTCATCAAGGAAAGAAGCAAAGTAATTCCAGTCGGTACCGTTTTGTATCTGATCAAAAAGCAACTGGCCGATGGGCTGTGCCTCCTTGCATATCGGAAATATAGGATATTCAAAACCTGCCTTGCGTATCTGGTACGAAGCCTCTTTCAGCGCATCGGACACGCGTACAAAATCTTGCGAGATGGTGCCGAGATATTTACCACTTAATTCCGGATCGTTGTGCATACTGTATGTATCTGATGCGCAAAAATAGCGTGTTCACGTTACTCCGCATAGTTTCTCAAAAAGTCTTCCGCATGTTGCTTCAGTTGTGGAAAGAATAACTCGAACTCTGCTTTAAAGTCTGCATAGTATTTACGAAGATCGCCTGCAGCTTCATCCATGCGCGATTCATACGGCGTGCGTCTTGCCATACCAGTGAGCGCGCGCTGAATGCCTTCTACTTGCGCATAATGAACCAGCCAGTTGCCGCGAATCATATAGGGCAGCATCCGCTTGAGGTTATCGGGCAGTATAGGGTCATATCCTTCAATGGTGTTGTAGGCATACTCGGCAAAATCGGGCAACAACGCCGTATGATATTGATCCCAATATTTAGCGAGATAATGATCATAAAAAACATCAACAATCACGCCTGCATAATGCCGGTAGGTTGTACGAAGTCTGTCTTTACTTTGCTTTACAATAGGATGCTTATCGGTAAATTCATCGATGGTGCGATGCAGCTCAATTCCCTTTACCACCGTTGTGTTGAACTGCTGCAAGAGGTTTCTTCCTTTCACAAAATCTCCCATGAAATTCCCGACCATCACTTCGGGGTCATCGCCGGACAAATAAAGATGTGCGAGAAAATTCATTTACTGTAAAGGTATTGGTTATTTGTTATTAAGTTTAAGATGAATTACCAGAAGACACTTCTCAAGACTATAACCACGAACGTATACAATTCATTCATGGCCGTACTTAATCAAATGAAATTACTGATCAGCCTGGCACAGATCGATGGCAGAGTAGCCGAACGCGAACAATACTATATTGTTAACATCGGCCGTGCCAATGGCATTTATCCGGACGAAATACAACCGCTATTCGAAAGGCGACATGAACTTATCGTTCCGGAAGATCTTACTACAGACCAAAAATTTAACTACATCTTCAGCCTTGTGCAGCTTATGAAGATCGATGAGCGCATGTATAAAGAAGAGATTCTTTTCTGTTCGCAGATCGCTGTAAAGCTCGGCTATGATCAACAGGTTATGTTCGAACTGATGCTGCATGTAAAGGCATCCAACATGAGTGAATCGGAAATGACAGAACTAAAAAATATTACCGCTAAATATCTGAAGAAAAAAGAAGCCTGATTTTTGCCCAAACCTAAACTGAAACCTCATGAAGAAGATTTACCTGTTCCTGCTGGTATGCAGCATAGCACTGCATGTTCACGCGCAGCGTACTGTTATTCACTGTGGAAATCTCATTGATGGAAAGACCAGCGATGTGCAGCCTCAAATGACGTTGATCGTTGAAGGGAACAAGATCACACACATCGAAAAGGGATTTACCAAGCCCGGCAGCGCAGACAAGCTGGTAGACCTCAGCAAGAAAACGGTACTGCCCGGGTTGATCGATATGCACGTGCACCTCGAGAATGAAACCAACAAAGATCAGAACCTGCAACGCTTTACCTTGAATGATGCAGATATAGCCTTCCGCTCTACTGTATATGCGAAGAAAACGCTGATGGCGGGCTTTACTACCGTGCGCGACCTGGGGGGATCAGGAGTAAATATAGCCTTGCGCAATGCTATCAATCAGGGACTGGTGGAAGGGCCACGTATTTTCACAGCCGGTAAATCCATTGCTACTACGGGCGGGCATGCCGATCCAACCAATGGCTATCGTAAAGATTTGATGGGCGATCCGGGACCGAAAGAAGGCGTCATCAATTCACCGGAAGAAGCGCGACAGGCGGTGCGCCAGCGGTATAAAGATGGATCAGACATGATTAAGATCACGGCAACGGGTGGTGTACTCAGCATTGCCAAAGACGGAAGCAATCCTCAGTTTACCGATGAAGAGTTAAAAGCCATTATCGAAACGGCAAAAGATTATGGTATGCATACCGCAGCGCATGCGCATGGTGTAGAAGGAATGAAGCGAGCTGTGATGGCAGGCATCACCACCATTGAACACGGCACCAAAATGACAGAAGAAATTATGGACCTGATGATACAGAAAGGAACATACTTTGTGCCCACGATATCGGCCGGTAAATTTGTTGCCGAGCAGGCGAAGGTTCCGGGCTACTATCACCCGCTTGTAGTGCCCAAGGCATTGGAAATCGGGCCGATGATCCAGCAAACATTCAGCAAAGCTTATAAGCGTGGAGTAAAGATTGCCTTTGGAACCGATGCGGGTGTATATCCGCATGGCGACAATGGTAAAGAATTTACCTATATGATAGAAGCTGGTATGCCTGCCATGGAAGCTATAAAATCGGCTACGGTAGTCAGTGCCGGTATACTCGGTATGTCAGATAAGATCGGAACACTCGAGGTTGGTAAATTTGCCGATATCGTAGCAACCGATGAGAACCCGTTGAAAAATATCCGCACGATGGAAAAGGTAAGCTTCGTGATGAAAGACGGAGTGATCTATAAACAAATATAATCCTGGAGTATATCTTTTTAGGAAGATATTGTAGCAATACATTTCAGCTCTATCGCGATCGGTGTGGGTAACGCGGTTACCGCCACTGTGGTGCGGCAGGGTTGATGATCGCGATTTGGAAAATACGTTGCATATACTTTATTGAACACCGGAAAATCTTTTTTCATATTGGTAAGATATACCGTTACGTCTACCAGATTCTCCCAGCTTGATCCGGCAGCCTCTAATATGAAGCGAATATTTTCCAGCACAGCATGGCATTGCACTTCAATATCGTAGTCAAGTATATTTCCAGCGGCATCCAGCGTAACACCCGGTATATCTTTCGAGCCTCGTTTGCGCGGCCCCACTCCTGAAAGAAAAAGCAACTCGCCCACGCGCTTCGCATGCGGGTAAGCACCAACCGGTTCGGGAGCTTTATC
>NZ_DAIQRQ010000118.1:0-4424 GCF_036786105.1 Ohtaekwangia sp. | reverse complement strand
TGAAATACAGTTTTATTTCCCACAGAACTCACAGAATTTCGCAGATACATACAGAACATTCATATATCTTCTTGTGAGTACTGCAGGACATGATTCTACTCATAATATCCGGCCCAATCACCGTTCGGTGCAGGGTAACTTAATTTGTAAATTGCTTTTTCCCTTTCGCTGAGGGATAGGAAGTATTTGGAATATTGAATGATGTAGTCCTCTCCCGTGCCCATTCGCCAAAACATATCAGTTGGATTTATTCCTGGAAATTTCTTCCACGGAGGCAGAAACCCAGATATATATCCAAACTCACCCATCGATCGCAAAAAATCCCGCGCCTCCATTAAAGCAAAACCCAACAGGTTAGTACCGCGCCAGACATACGGATTCTCCACCATTTTTTCGTCTTGCGACAATCCAATTCCCCAGATAAAATCCGAAGGACTGGCTTCTACAATTACCTTGTCGCCTGTGGCCAGCAAGTAATCCCGCAAGGTTTTATTCTGATGAAATTTATGGATGGAACCAGTTCGCACTATATCGTACTTCCATTTGTCCCACTGTAGTTCATCAAAATTACGGATCGCCCGCCCCAGCGCTTTTACTTCTCCGGGCTTATCAGAAGCAATGATCTTGTTAAATATATCCGGCTCATCAAACAGACTGGCTTTTTGTGCCATCATCCAGTGTTCAGCAGTTTTATAGGTAATTCCGTCTACTATGAAAGCTGAGGGATACCATTGGCTGAATATAAATTTACCAATCGATTCGCCATGCTTAGCAGCATGCCCCCAGAAGAAGATATACTCTATACTTTCACCGGAGTCGAATTTATGGGTGAGCCAGCTAAGGTTGTATTTCATAATAGACAGAAAAATAGATTTATTTTCTCATATCCTGATAGCTATCAGGAACAGAATTCATAGGAGGTATATTTAAATGTTCTGTATTTATCTGTGTTATTCTGTGAGTTCCGTGGGAGATTTTATTCTTTCAAAAATTCCCTCCACTGGTCGCCTTCAGCAATAGCCTTGATCGCGGCATTTCGCTGCGTCAGAAAATACATCATATACTTTTCGAGAAACAGAAATTCTGCACATTGCCCCAGCCATCCCCATGGAGCTTTAAAGTTAAATAAATCGATCATTACCGTTCCACTGCCGTTTGCCTCAAACTTGTGCGTATGCTCCATCGATTTAAAAGCACCTTGCTGCATCACATCCACAAACATAACAGGACGCTCCCATGCTGTAATCTTTACGGTGAGATGTTGATATATACCGAAGTGTCGTGCACGCCATGTTACCGTTTCCTCAAGGCCGATGAGTCCAGAGGTTCTTCCCGCAATAGCTTCTTCATTTGTATTGGAAACTGAATGTTTATGCAGATCAATACTAAGCGACAAATCGAAAACTCTTTCGACAGGAGCATGTATGAACGTTTCAAGGTATAGATTAGCCACTGTTACGAATATGGGCTCAAGATAACATTCTCACATAAATTCTTTCAGTCCAGTTGCCCATACTCACCCTTAAACTTTAAACCTTGAACTTTAAACCTGTACTAATTCAACCGACCGCCTTCGGACGGATTCGTACAGAAACGCTCATCACCCATCTTGGGAAATCATGGGCTTTCAACGTGTATTCGCCATGTTTTTCTATGGCATTGGAATTGACCTGATATGGTCATTACCAGATACCGACACTATGTTCAAGAGCTACTTCATCACCGGGCTACGCAACCTGCTGAAGCAAAAAGGATATTCACTTATCAAGATCATCGGCCTTGCATTAGGTCTTTCGGCCAGCTTGATTATCTATCTATATATAGCCGAAGATCTCTCCTACGATATCTTCCACAAAAATTATCCGAACATCGTTCGGCTTCTTACGATCGATAGTGCCGAAGGTGTGAGTAGCAAACTGGTTGGTGTTACGCAACCACGTCTGGGGCCCGCAGCGGCCGATGAACTTCCGGAGGTTATTACCAGTGTGCGCTTTACCGGTGGCGGCCGCCTTGACCTCAGCTATAACGACAAGCCTTTGAAATGTGAAGCCGCCTTCCGGGTTGATCCTACGGTGTTCGAAGTATTCAACTTTCCGATTGTAGATGGCGCTACCACCGATGTATTGAATAAACCAGGGTCCGTAGCAATCACGCAAACACTGGCAAAGAAAATTTTCGGCAGCGAAAATCCGATCGGTAAAACTCTCAAGCTAAATCAAACTACTGACCTGAATGTTACTGCTGTATTGGCCGATGTTCCCAAAAACTCGCATCTGCAATTCGACATGCTATATTCACTCGTTCCGGGACAAAACGAAGACGGCCTCCGCCAGGCGCTCGATACGTGGCAGGGTATATTTTGCTTCACCTACCTGTTGCTGGACAAGCCTGCCGATGTAGCCGACCTGAACACAAAACTGAAAGCCATCAGCAAGAAAAACAATGCATACGAGTTTTTCACACCCGTGGTGCAGCCCCTGAAAGATGTACACCTTCAATCAAAAGAAATTCTCTTCGAGACAAATGCAAACAAGTCAGACGCGCTGAATATATATGTACTCTCTACCATTGCGATTCTTATACTCGTGCTGGCCGCAGTAAATTTCATGAACCTTGTAACAGCACGGTCTACTGCACGTGCCAAAGAAATTGGCATGCGCAAGGTGATCGGTGCTATCCGTACACAACTGGTTGCCCAACATCTTGTGGAATCCATCCTTGTTACTGCTATCGCGGCTTTGCTGGCAGTGGCCGCAGTACTGGTTGCTATACCTTTGCTGAACACCACCTACCAGCGCTTTGCCGATGTAACGGTATTGATGCAGCCCCAAAGTATAATGATGCTTTCTGCATTGGTGGTGGGTGTAGGTATACTCGCGGGATTATACCCGGCCTTTGTGCTTTCTTCTTTCAGGCCTATTCTGGTACTGAAAGGATCGTTTAAAAATTCAACGGGCGGTATACGGCTGCGCAAAGCATTGGTAGTACTGCAGTTTACTATATCTATAGCATTGATGGTGGGCACCGGCATTGTATACCAGCAAATGCGTTTTATATATACAGCCGATCTGGGCTATAACCGCGAGCAGGTTATTACCCTGCAGCTAAACAATCAAAACGTTGCCAACGCTACTACATTAAAGAACGAACTACTTCACAATCCCAACATTATTTCGGCAGGAACAGCCTCCAACCGCATGGGGCAGCAACCGGGCAGAGTTACTATATACCCGGATGGCGTCTACAATGCTGAGACCAACATTATCACCAGCATTATGGTGGCCGATGAAACGTTTATCCCGACAATGGGCATTCGCATAGCCGAAGGCCGCAATTTTTCTTTGGACTATGATGATTCGTTGTCGATGATTATCAATGAAGAAATGGCGCGTTTACTGAAGTGGACGGACCCTGTTGGGAAAAAGATTGGTTTGCAAAACGGTGCCAATCCTGCTGACCTTACCAATTATACTGTAGTAGGTGTAGCTAAAGATTTTCACTTTGCTACCGTGCGTCACAAACTTGAGCCGATGTTCTTACTCTACAATAAAAACAATGGCGCACTGGCTGTAAAAGCGAAGGCAGAGAATATGAAAGCCACACTTGCCTTTATAGAAGACACGTGGAAGAAAGTAAATCCAGGCACTACATTCGAATACGCCTTTCTCGATGAACAGTTTTCGAATCTCTATCGCAATGAACAAGCCTTCGCCAGCATGTTCACGCACTTCACAGCACTGGCCATGATCATCGCAGGGCTCGGTCTGTTTGCACTCTCTGCTTTTACAGCGCAGCAACGCAAAAAAGAAATCGGCATCCGCAAAGTATTGGGTGCTGGTAACGGCTCTATACTCTTCAAGCTCTCGGCTGAATTCGTTCAACTGATCATTGTAGCCTTTGCGCTCGCCAGTGTTATTGCTTACTTTGTTATGGACAAGTGGCTGAATGATTTTCAATACAGCATATCCATCGGAGCCGGCATCTTCATTTTGGCCGGAGCATCGTCCGTTATCATTGCGTTGCTTACCATCAGCTTCCAGGCGCTGAAAGCCGCGCTGAGCAACCCGGTGGATGCATTACGGAGCGAATAGCGGTTAACCCCTGGCAGAAGGTTGGCAGGTCGGAAAAAATGAGTACTTTTATTCATGGTATTTTTTGTGTGGTAACTTAATCTACCATGAAAAAGCGGGGTTAGAAATGACCCCGCTTCATTTTTTTAATATACTTTCCCCGGACACCAATAGCTGGCAGCCACCAGCTGCAAGAAGTGTGAAGGGGATACGTCAACATTCACCAATCGATGTTCCTTGTTCATTATTTAGCTGCGAGTATGAAGAACACCCTCTACCCCACTCACATCCTGCCAGCGGCTGGCAGCCTGAGGCCAGAAGCCCAAAAAAGACTTTGCACGCATAGGGGTATCT
>NZ_DAIQRQ010000024.1:66093-68311 GCF_036786105.1 Ohtaekwangia sp. | reverse complement strand
TCAACATCCGAAACAGGGCATGCTCAAAATGTAGCAAACCTTGAAAAACTGATTGTTTATTGCACTGGTTACGGGGCAAAGTATAATCCCGCCAAAGCTTCGTTAAAATTAAGTTCGCTAAATACCTTGCTTGCATCTGCGCGATCATCGCTCCAGGCACTCAAAGCCTCGCAATCTGTTTACAACAGCGCCACCAACTTACGGGAAGAAGCCTTCAAACCGTTGAAACCCATAGCCACCAAAATAGTAAATGCTATGGCTGTATCAGGCGCATTAAAGCAGAACGTAGATGATGCTAAAACGGCTAATATGAAAATTCAGGGAAAAAGAGCGGTTGCCATTAAAAAGCCGGAAGCAACGGACACGGAAGCCGCTGTTGCTGAACCCGAAGTAAAAACATCGTCAGTATCGCAACAGAGCTATAATAAACAGATTGATAATTTCGAGCATTTAATACATGCGCTCAATGTAGAGCCAAATTATACCCCTAACGAAGAAGAGTTGCAATTACCCTCACTTAATACACGCCTGATTGATCTTAAATCAAAAAATAGTGATGTCGTTAATGCAGAATCAAACCTAAGCAATGCTCGTATAGCCAGAAATAGCATATTATATGCCGAAGGAACTGGCTTAGTAGATGTATGTCTTGATATAAAGAACTATGTAAAGTCAGTATTTGGCGCGACAAGCCCGCAGTATAAGCAAGTAAGCGATGTAAAATTTACCAAAGCAAAATAATTTCAAGTAGAAGCAAAGCAGCCTAAAAACCTTTAAGAGTAACATTCGATTCTCTTAAAGGTTTTGTTAGATCATACAGTCTCATTAGAAATTAGGATAAAATGATTTTAAATTTTCATGTCCCATTTTAGAATTATTGCATCCGGTTTCAGAATTGTAATGTCCCGTTTTAGAATTATCGCATCCGGTCTTGGAATTATTACGTCCGGTTTTAGAATTATTGCTTTCGGTTCGAGAATTATTGTATCCGGTTTCAGAATTATTGCATCCGGTTTTAGAATTATCGCATCCGGTTTTAGAATTATTGCATCCGGTTTTAGAATTATTGCATCCGGTTTTAGAATTATTGCATTCCGTTTTGAAATTATGCGATTGTTGGATGCTGGCTGTCTTTCAGAAAAGAAAAAAGACTCCACACCAGGTATAGGGCTCCCAGGTATAACAGAGGCTCTGCCGTACGGAAATATCGCGCTTCGCCTACATGGAAAATAAATGGGAAGAGAAGGATGAGCGATAGCGGTATAAAAGCAAGCACGCTGTTTCTGGTTCTTATGGAAAGCAGTATAATTCCTGGTAAACCTGCCAGGAGACTAATCCAGTAAAGAACGGTTTGACTTACTTTAATACCCAATTGAATTGGGTGAAAGCATGGATTGGATGAATGTATCGGTAAATAGTACGATCCGCTGTGCACCAGAAACTTTGCTGTAATTCGAAACGGAGATACGATATAGAACTGCCATGGTTTTTCCTGCTGGAAGCTTTTGGTGAGACGATCAAAATCAGCAGTTACTTCTTTTTCGAGTGTTTCTGAATAATGAGTTTGGAGATTTATATACTTACTGCGTACAGATTGAATATCCGTTGAATCATATTCACGGGTATATGCGTATGCAGGCATCTTAAATTCGCAGGGAATGCCGGCATTAGGAATAAAGTAACAACCCGCACTCGTCTTCTCCCAAAAAATTATATCGCCACCCCAGGCCTGTACAAACCTCCGGAAGGCCATATCAGCTTGTGTGTAATTATACCCTGCGGTTGCATTGATCTGCAACGGAATAATCTTTCCATAGATAGTATAATTTCGAATCGTCCATGGAGTAAGGAAGATGATCAGCGGTGTTGCGATCACAAGAGTTCTTTTTGCAGCGATAATAAGATGGTTAAGGTTAAATCTATTCTGTGTAAACAGAAAATGTATGCCAATGGGAAGAAAGAGAATGGCAAAGTATGCTTTTAGTGTAACCAGCCACCCCAGGAACAATCCCGCAAATAAAAGATTTCGATAACTGGATGTTTGCAGAAATTTATAGTAATGATACACAAAGAAGATGAGCGTTGAACAGCTGAGGCTTTCGGGCGATATATATATTGAAAAGATGGTGAAGTTGGAAGCCGCCAGGCACAGCGCTAATAAAATATAGGCGAGGAGTGTATTCCCTGTTATGTGCAGGAACAGCACTACCAGGTAGTA